>NZ_JAALBT010000006.1:0-285309 GCF_011077905.1 Providencia sp. M-27
GAGGCAAAAAGAATAAGTGGAGCGGTAGTTCAGTTGGTTAGAATACCTGCCTGTCACGCAGGGGGTCGCGGGTTCGAGTCCCGTCCGTTCCGCCACTTATCAAAGCCCCGTGATGAAAATCACGGGGCTTTTTTATATTATTAATATTATTGGGTTTTATGGATAATGAGCCATAATAGGTGGCTTGAAGCGTTATTTGAGGAAAACACAGTCTTACGTCTGCTTTAATTGGTTCTACAAGTATATTACTAAATCGTTTTAGGATAGAAAGTAACTGTTCACTATTTGGGGGGAGAATTTAAGCTATATTAATATCAAATATACGCTTTAAGGCTTTCTTGCCATTGGAAGTAAAAGTAACGTCTCTATAGCCTTTTGTTTTATCTATCCATTTGTTTTCTTCAAAGAATTGTAGCAGTAATGATCCTGCGAGCCCTCCTAAGTGCATACGTCTTTCACTCCAATCTAAACAAGCACATGCTATTTTCCGTTTTGTATGAGGAACAATATCTATCCCCAATTTTTTGAATTGCTCGGCACCAATTATGGATAATTTATTCTCTTTAGCCATAAACCAGCCATTTTTATCCATAAATTCATATATTTTAACAGCAATTTCTCCTGCCAAGTGGTCATAGCAGGTGCGTGCTTTTCGTAGATGTATAGGCGTTGTTATTGGGAGGGTATACTCCAATTTCATAGATACCCCCATTAATGTTTCTAATAATTCGGCAATGTCTGAGCCTGCAAGTCGATAATAGCGGTGCCTTCCTTGAGATAGACAACTAATTAAGTGGCTATTTAAAAGCTTAGCTAGATGTGCACTTGTTGTTGATGGCGCTATGTCTGCAACTGCGCTTAATTCTGTTGCTGTCCATGCTCTGCCATCCATTAATGCACACAAAATGCTGACCCTTGAAGGATCAGCAATTGCAGAAGCAACTTTTGCGATGGATTGTTCTAATGGTTCTTTTTCTTCAATGAGAATGCTATTTTTGCTGGGTATCATGGTTGGCTTTCCCATTGTTTCGTCACTTCAGCGGCTAACATATCATTGTCTGTTATTAATATTAGCCTATTATTATGGTCGCTATATTGAACTAAGATATTAATTTGGTGAAGTGCGAGTTGAGAAACAATTTCGCCGAGTTCACCTGGACGCTCTTGTTTCAATTTGCGGATAACCGGTTGTATAGTACTTTCAATCTGTAAACCCACAGTTGCTAAGGCACTACGCGCTTTTTCTGGCTGGGTAACAAGAAAGTGAGTGTGGCTTTTTCCTCCGATAGAAAAAACGCCACCGCCTTCAAGACCAACACCATGTTTCCCTAATGTTGTTGCTAACAGAGCTAGAGCACCTACTTGATTTTCAAGAATAACATGAATGTCATACATCAGAGCTATCCTCTTTATTGAATGAGTAATCCTTTAGTGTATGAGCAATTCGAATTCGATAATGGGAAAAAATGGCTTGTTGCCCTTCAACTTGCGCATTGATATGCATGAAATGGTTTTTCCATTTTTTTATAGCTTCCTCTGTTTCCCACCATGAAAGTGAGAGGATTTTTCCTTCCGTTGTGACAGATTGAAAACGCTCGACAGCAATGAACCCTTCAATATTCATAAGTTCAGATTTAAGTTTGGCTGCCAATTCGAAATAACGGTCTTTTTGCGCAGGTATTGGGGTGGCTTCAAAAATGACGGCAATCATAAAATACTCCTTAGTGTATAAAGCTCAACTATAAGGATTTAATTTATAGATACTTCGATGGTGAGCGAAATATTGAAAATAGGAATTTAAAAGATAGGGAAAAGAAGGCGGGTCATTTTAAGGACTGATATAAACTGTAACCCGCTATTGACCCTGCTACATCATAGACAAAATCATGCCAACTCCAACCGGTGCCCGCAGGCCTGCTATCATAAAGCTCTTTTGCTGTGCCAAGAGATACTGAAAACAGAATACCGAATATGGCCGCATCACGGTGTTGTATGTTTTGTTTATCTGCATAAGCATTGCCAGCTGCAGCCATAGCCGCTGAAAATGCAAAATGCTGAGCTTTATCTTTGCCTTGCCAATTATCATTAGCCCAATGGAAACCCTGACATCCTGTCAAAACGAGCATAAATAAGCTAATGATTAGTGACTTGGACATATTTGCTGGGATACCTAGAAAATTAAAGTAGCAAAATAAAAGCGCCACTGGTGTGACGCTTATTGTTTAAAATCTAAAGAATGCGGCTAATTAAGCGGTCGACTCGTATTCGACGTAGTCTTCGGATTAATTTCTTCACTTTAACTGGATAGGTTTGAATGCTGTCTAGTTCACGATAATGGCTAACAACTTTTGTATGCGTTCGGATACACGCTAGTTCGTGGCTACGTTGCTCTTGCAATTGTTGTTTTGGATCGTGAATTAATACTGCATTTTCAAGATCTAAGCCCCATGCGCGAGGGTTTAAGTTATTACCGGTGATCAACTGCCACTGATTATCAACCCACATACCTTTTAAGTGATAGGTATTATCGCCATCTTTCCAGAGCCTAACTGTTAATTGTTGGCTGTCAATAAAGCGTTGTAAGCGGCTGACAAAGCGACGTAGATTGATTTCGTAAAGATAGGGCAATGCACCTATAATTTTAAATGGTTCTTCGGGGGGGATATAAAAATCATTGGCGGTTTTGTCACCAATGATAATTTCGACCTCTTTACCATCACGCAGTAACCTGTTGATGATTCGGACTAAAACTGCGGGCAGATTAAAATAAGGTGTACAGATAGTTAATTTATTACTGGTCGAGCCCATTAAGTGGGTGATGACTCGGTTTAAATCATTTTTCTTACCAAGCCCGACAAAAGGGGTAACCGATAATGCGTCATTTGATGCATTTCCTGTAAATTGGTAAGAAGCGCCCCTTAAGCTTAAGCGAAATTGTTTGATTAAATGCTTAAACTCTGCTGTTTTAGGACGAGTTTCAGTATTGAGCAAATGAACCGCTTCGGCAGGCAATAATGATGCATCAATAAATTTTTTCATTGATGCAGTGAGTTGCCCATTTTTAATCAGGTGGTATCTGTCATAACGGTATCTATCATGACGTTGTAAATACACGTCATTAATACTCGCTCCGCTATATAGCAAGGTATCATCAAATAAAAAGCCTTTGAGGTGTAGTACACCAAGGGCTTCCCGTGTATTGACAGGAATACCATAGATAGGAATTTCGATATCAGGGTAATGCTGAGCAACATCATAATACCAATCGGCATTAGTTGCATTTGCAGCAACTCCTATACGCCCTCGTTGAGCACGGTGCCAGTCTACGAGAATTTTGATATCCAATGATGTATTAGCTTGTTTTGCAGCATATAGAGCATGAAGTACGTCTTTGCCTGCATCGTCTTTCTCTAAATACAAAGCCGTTATGTAGATAGTATTTTGAGCTTGAGAGATTTGCTTAAGCAGTTCATCACGAAAATCTTCTGTCTTATATAGCGTTTTTACATCAGCAACTTCTTGAGAGAGTTTTGGTAAACTTAACAAATATTGTTGATGTTTTGCTTGTTTTAATTTTGACAACATCACAGTGTAAATTTTCTCTTATTAGTCTAATAGCAACTCGCTTTGCGCACATTTTTAAGCGAATGATCTATGGATGATAGCATATTTAGCTAAACCATTTAGTATAAATTGACGACTTGTTTAATTACTATACAAGTTAAGCCGTGTCCTTAGATATTTCTATAAGTGAAGTGTCAGATTAACGACTCCGTCTTCAAATTGAACGTCAATCTCAAAGCCCAGTTTTTTCGCTAGGCTTATCATATTACGGTTTTCAGGCATGGTTATTGCTGTTAGTTTTTTAATGCCGTGGCTCCGAGTATAGTTAAGTAGCTTTTGCATGAGTTGATAACCGAGCGTTTGCCCCTTCATATCGGAGCGAACCAGTACTGCAAATTCGGCTTCTTGGTTATCAGGATCAGCCATTGCTCGCGTGACGCCAATAATTTCAGGCGTAGTATTTGGGTTTTTTACCGCAACGAAAGCCATTTCTCGGTCATAATCAATTTGTGTCATATTGGCGAGGTCATCGTGTGTGAATTCGCTGATCTCGCTAAAATAGCGATAATAAAGATCCTCTTTTGTCACTTGTTCTATAAAGGATTTTAGCAACGGTTCATCTTCAGGAAGGATCGGACGTAGCAAGCACGTAAGATCTTCTTTTAAATGGATTGTTTCTTCTAGTTCACTAGGGTAAGGGCGGATCGCTAGCCTTGATGTGGTCGCATCATCTGTTGGGCTTAATGTCATTGAGACATCAAGTAAAGTAAATTCATCTCCTGAAGCGAGCAATGGGTGGATGTCTAACCTTGTAATATTTGGGCAATCTATAATTAAATTTGAAACTCGCACTAATAAAGCTGACAGCCCTATAATATTTAAGGGTTCTAAAGCGCTTCGAGATTTGATTTTATAACTTTTGATAGCATTAATAACGAGGTAGCGAGCTAAAGCCATATTTAATGGTGGAAGAGCGACGGCAGCTTGGCTCTCTTGTTGCCACTCAATACCACCTTCTCCTAGCATGATGAGAGGACCAAAAACAGGGTCTAGCTCAACAGCAATTCTGAGTTCTTGGGCACCTGCTCGATTAGCCATACTTTGGACTAATAGCCCTTCAATTCGTGCATTAGGGAAATTTGTTGAAACACGCTCCATAATCGCTTTGGCGGCATCTTCTACTTCTTTAGCATTGCGCAAATAGAGCATGACCCCTTGTACTTCTGACTTGTGTACAATATCAGGAGAACGCAGTTTTAAAGCAACGGGGTAACCAATTTTTTCTGCAATTTCAATGGCTTCATTGCTAGAGTGCGCTATCCATGTGGGTAAACTATTTAACCCGTAGGCTTTTAAAATAGGTTGAACTTCATGCGTATCTAGGTGCAACTTATTATTTTCCAATGCTTGCTGAATATATTCATGAGCCTGTTGTGTATTAGCGGTGATACCTACTGGAAGGGCTGGCGTTTCTTTTAATTGTTTTTGGTTACGGCGATATTCCACCATATGCATGTAAGCGGTTATTGCCCCTTCTGGAGTACGGTAGGTTGGGATCCCCGCTTCACTAAATAGGCGACGAGATTCTTGAGATGAATATTCTCCACACCAGTTGGTTAAGATAGTTAGCCATTTTCCGCGTGGATGTTGCTTTATGGTTTTAATGATTTTTTCTGCCATGGTTTTGCTTTCAGTTATCGCACTGGGTGTGTGGATAAGCAATAAAGCGTCATGGTCGTGGCTGTCGAGCATTTTGTTCAATACATTGATATAGCGCTCAACGGTGGAGTCATCCCCTAGGTCAATCGGGTTTTTCGTCGATAAATCAAGTGGTAGCAGTGAACTTAATTCATTTTCTGTTTCAACACTTAACGTTGCAAGTTTGCCACTACGCAAGAGAAGTTCGTCTAGCGCCATCGCGGCAGGGGCAGAGCCATTGCTCATGATTGAAAGACGCTCACCACGTAATGGCGTCATATAGCTTAATGTTTCAACCGCAGAAAACATTTCGTGAGTATCCTGCACGCGAAGTAGCCCTGCACGCTGGATAGCAGCGTCATAAGCGGCATCTAGGCTCGGTTTATCGCCCAGAAGCTCTTGTGCTTTACGGGTTCGACCGCTTTTTATCACCAATATAGGTTTATTGCGTGAGGCGCTGCGAGATGACGATAAGAAGCGTCGTGCATCACTAATGCTTTCGAGGTACAACAAAATGGCACTGGTTTTGCTGTCACGCGCTAAATAATCGAGTAAATCGTCAATATCAATATCGATGCTATCACCCAAGGCAATAAAATAAGAAAAACCGATGTCTCGGTGCCTTGCCCAATCCAGAACGGTATTTGATACCGCAGCAGATTGAGAGATAAAAGCGAGTTTTCCTTTTAAGATTGGAATTGGTGAAAAACTCGCATTCAATCCCTGCCAAGGGGCTAAAAAACCTAGGCTATTCGGGCCTAATAAGCGAATTTGATATTGCTGTGCGACTTTTTTTAATTCATTAAACTGAATTGAAGGGGACGATAAAATAATCACCACCTTACAGCCTGCTTCCCCTAATTGCTGTAAACAGGTGATATTACGTGAGTAATGAGTGCAGATAACGGCAAGGTCAGGTTTGAGCGGTAATTTATCTATAGACGGATAGGCAAGCACGCCAAGGACAGAGTCTCGGTTTGGGTTAACAGGCAGAATAGGGCCTTTAAAGCCACTGGTAAGCAGGTTTTTCATCATAACCGAACCTGCACGGCCCGGATTTTCAGATGCGCCAATGACAACGATAGACTTTGGCCGGAATAAAGATTCTAACTGACTGACTAAACCCATGGTTGATAACCCTTTGCTTTGCTGAACGAGATAAGCGTCCAATAGATAAAAATTGGCTGAGTAATACTTATGAATACTATGCCTTATCTTTGCGATTGCGCTAGTTTATCTAGTGAGTTTAATTAATTTATACAAGCACGTTCACGTTTTATTAGCACGACGATCTAAAAGTTGTCATTTAATGGTACTGGGCTCGAAAAGAAAGCGGAAAACAGTACCAATAAATAGTTAGAGGTGGGATTCGGTAAGTAGCTTCTGTGCAATAGGGTGATGTGGTTTTCCTTCAAGATATTTTTGACGGAAAAGATTGAAATGGCTAAATAGTTGTTTTGACGCGTTTAAATCTCCCGCTAGTTCTAAAACGGTAGCAGCTACCTCAGCGGTACAATGTTGTTCTTCCCTTGATGGCGTACGTAGTAAATAATCCGTTCTTGCTTTGGTATTAATTGAAAGCATTGGAATATCATTAAGATAAGGACTTTTACGAAACATTTTACGTGCTTCTGGCCAGGTCCCATCGAGTAAAATAAATAAAGCGGGTTTATCCGACAAAGTAGGTTCATTGACCACGACACGTTCATTTTGAGCGTAGCTTTCTGGAAAAATAAGGTAAGGTTGCCTTGTAGTGTCTTGCAATGCCGCCAGTAGTTGCGCATCAGGCTCTGTTCTTGACCATTGAAAGGCCAAAGTGTCGGGTAAAACATCCGCAATCAATTTTCCTGTATTACTTGGCTTGAATACTTCGCCATCAAACATAATTAAGCAGAATTGGCTTTTTGCTTGTGACGATACGGTGTCTTGGCACAGGCACTGTGGAATAGGTAACAAGCAATATTGGCAACGTTTTACTCGGCAGCCCCGCGCTTTAAACGGTTTAGTCGATAATGCGAGGCGCTGTTGACGCAGGTGATAAACGGCATTCGGAGTCATGTTGAGTTATATTTTTAGGCCTAAAATGAAGGCGCATATTGTACGCAAAACGATTTCTATACGATAGAAGTATATTCAATAACTTTTAGATGAGATAATAGAGTGAATCGGTAGCGTAGCCATGCAACATCATGTAATCTTCGCGCCATAGCTTAGTAGGGGATAGTGATGAACGACTCGAATGATTTTAGTGGTAAAAACGGCAAAGTAAAAGTGATGTATGTCCGCAGTGAAGAGCAGGACAACAATACAGGTAATGATAAACGCCGAGGCGGTGGCCGTGACGATAGGCGTGGTAATGACAAACGTGGTGGCGATAGACGAGATGGTGCTCGCCAAGATCGTGGTGGTCGCTCAAATCGCCCTGAAGGCGGTCGTGAAGGTCGTCGCTCCGATAACCGTAATGATGCACCTCGTGAGCGTTCACCTTGGCGCACTGTTTCTAAGCCAGATAGCGAAGAGTTAGCGAATGACCATGGCGGAATTGTTGGTAAGAGTCAAATTGACCCGGAACAGTTGCGTAAGCAGCGCCAAGAAGAAACCCGTATCTATGGTGAGAATGCATGCCAAGCCATGTTTAAAAACCGCCCTGATGCGATTGTTCGCGCGTGGTTCTTGCAATCTGTCACGCCGCGTTTTCGTGATGCGCTAAAATGGATGGCTGCAAATCGCAAGGCTTACCATGTTGTCGATGACGAAGAGTTATCGAAAGCATCGGGAACTGAACATCATGGTGGCGTCTGTTTTATCATCAAAAAACGCGGTGGTATGAGTGCAGATGCTTACTTGCAGCAAGCGACAGGTAATGACTGCGTCTTAGCTCTGGAAGATGTGGGAAATCCACATAATCTGGGCGGTATTATGCGTAGTTGTGCGCACTTTGGTATCAAAGGTGTGATTTTGCAGGATGCTGGCATGCTGGAGTCTGGTGCGGCAATTCGTACCGCAGAAGGTGGTGCTGAGCACATTAAAGCGATTGATGCCGATGGGTTAACGGATACTTTGGATAAATTCCGCAAAGCGGGTTATACCATTGTGACGACTTCCAGCCATAAAGGCAGCCAAGATCTCGCAAAAGCGAAGTTACCTGCCAAAATGGTATTAGTTTTAGGCCAAGAAAGTGATGGTTTAAGTGATAGCACGTGGGACCAAGGTGATATGAGCCTGTATATCGGTGGAACAGGTAAAGTGGAAAGCTTGAACGTGTCTGTTGCAACGGGAATTATGTTGGCGCAGTGGTGGCAACAAAACCAAGTTAAATAATACTTTTCCGTTATAAGATATCTAAAGCCATACATAAAAGGATGTGTTTCCTGCTATGTATGGCTTTTTGATATCTGTCATCAAGACGACTTAGTGGGATGGGCTCATTAATGAGCGCCACCGTCTTTTGACCCCGCCCCAAATGGTGGCTTAGCGAACCAGACAATCACCATCAGTAGGATAAAAATTCCAGCTGAGAGCCAAAATATCTCATTGGCTGACATAATCAGCCCTTGGTCAGTAATGGTTTTAGCAAGGTAGGCTGCACTTTGCTGCTCATTCATGCCAATTTTCGCCAGCTCACTGTACATCTGTTGGGCATTTGGGTTGTATGGGTTAACAAACTCAGCAAGGTTTTCATGGTGCATTGACTCTCTTTGGGTCCACATAGTTGTGGTAATCGATGTCCCAATTGCTCCAGCTAAGGTTCGAGTAAAGTTGGACAAACTAGATGCAGAGGCCATTTTTTCTGGTGGTAGGCCAGATAATGTAATGGTTGTCAAAGGCATAAAGAAACAAGCGATAGCTAAGCCCTGCACAAATTGCGGCCATGCGGCTTCGGCAAAACTCATTCCAGGTTCGAAAGTATAAGCACGCCAATAGTAACAAACGGCATAGATAATAAAGCTGAATGTAACTAAGTAACGCATATCAATTCGGTTACCAAAGCGCCCTATAATTGGCGTAATCAGTAGCGGTAATAACCCTACAGGAGCAGAGGCTAGCCCAGCCCAGGTCGCCGTATAGCCATAAACCTCTTGCAGCAATTGCGGCAGTAAGACAATCGTCCCAAAATAGAGCATGTAAGCGAGACTTAAGGACAAACAGCCAATGGTAAAATTGCGTTCTTTAAACAGGGACAAGTCGATGACAGGATGGTCGTCTGTGAGCTCCCAAACAATTAAAAAGGCAATTGCGACAACGGCAATAACGGTTAGGACGATAATTTCAGTCGAGTTAAACCAATCCAACTCTTTGCCTTGGTCAAGCATGATTTGTAAAGCACCAATACCGACAACCAATAGTACCAAACCAATAGTATCAATACGCTGAATGGATATTTTAGTTTCACGGCCTTTTAAGGTACGCATGATGGCAAAAATAATCGCAATACTAAATGGCACATTGATAAAGAATATCCAGCCCCAATGGTAGTTATCACTAATATAACCACCAAGAATCGGTCCGCAAATAGGAGCAATAACGATAGTCATTGACCAAAGGGCGAGGGCCATGTTGCGTTTGGCGGGAGGATAATTATTAAGCAGCAAGCTTTGAGACAAAGGAATGAGCGGCCCTGCAACTAAACCTTGTAAAACACGGAATAAGATCAGCATTTCTAAGCTGCCAGAAATACCGCACAGCCATGAAGTTAAAGCGAATAAGCCTGTAGACCATAAAAATAGCCTGACTTCACCAATCCTACGCGCTAGCCAACCAGTGACAGGGATGGAGATGGCATTGGCAACACCGAAAGAGGTTATTACCCATGTCCCTTGTGAGTTGGATGCCCCTAAGTTTCCAGCAATGGTTGGAATAGCTACGTTAGCAATTGTGGAATCAAGAACTTGCATAAATGTTGCCAACGAAAGGGCAATCGTCATCCAGGCGAGTTTTGATCCCGTTAAAGGTGCTGTCGTCACGATTGCACCTCCACCTATTGATTTCCTAGGTTATTATTAATTATCTCAGTAACTATTTTGTCTGCAGGAGACATATCCACAGCTAATGCAGCGGTATGGTAAGCTGGTGTATCACGCATCCCTTTAGAAAGCACTTTGCCGTTTTTATCTAACGTATCAACTGTTACTTCGGTGGATAAACCGATACGTAGTGGATGCTCTTCAAGCTGAGTTTTATCTAAGGAAATGCGCACAGGAAGGCGCTGGACTACTTTGATCCAGTTACCACTGGCATTTTGTGCAGGTAATAAAGAGAATGCGCTACCTGTTCCCATATCAAGTCCCACAACAGTGCCGCTGAATACGATATCTTTACCGTAAAAGTCAGTCGTGACCTTCGCTGGCTGGCCGATACGCATATCTGCAAGTTGTGTTTCTTTAAAGTTCGCATCAATCCACATCCCCTCGGAAGGGACAATAGCCATTAACGGTGTTGAAGGGGTGATTTGTGAGCCTACTTGTACACTGCGACGAGAAACATAGCCATCAACAGGGCTGACAATTTTCGTTCGTTGTAAAGTCAGCCAAGCATTTCTAACTTGGGTCGCTGCTTGCTCTACAGCTGGCTGTTTTTCAATTGAGGTATTTAGAACGATGGCTTGATTCGCATTATATTGTTCTATTGCCACGTCTAATGCCGCTTTAGCACTGACAACGGCTTCTCTAGCGTGCTGCAGTTCTTCTTTACCAATAACATGGCTGCTGCCTAACACTTCTCGACGTTTTAAATCATTCTGTAAGCGGTTTAATTCAGAACGTTTTACCTGAATATTGGCTTGGAGCTGGCGGCTATTAACCATGTGCTGGCGGGTCTGACGGACGCTGTTTGCTAATTCTGTTTTTGCTTTATCTAGAGTTAGCTCTGCATCACGTGGGTCGAGTTCAACCAAAACGGTGCCACTTGTCACAAAATCGGTATTATCCACATTGACCGTCATGACGCTCCCGGAAACTTGGGATTGTATTTGTACTTGATTTCCTGCGACATAAGCGTTGTCTGTTGACTCATAGTGGCGAAGAACGAGATACCAGTAGACCGCCCAGCCAACGCCTATAATAATAAATAATAGTGTCAAAAAGATAAGCGCACTTTTGCGTTGTCTTTTTTTATTTCGTTGGGGAGTTTGCGTTTGTTGCATTTCCTCAGGGGAACTCATACTCGTATTTCTCCATTTCTATGGATAAGGATCACGGTTGTTTCCAGTAGTTAGGTGTTAACCACTGGAAACTGAGACTACAAATGATTTTGCTGTTTGATGGGATATCGTAAAGCATAAGGGTGAAAGGATAATGATATATTATTGGCTGAAAAGTTTTTTTTCACCGTTGAGCTTAAGAATGGCTCAAATACATTAACCTTACAAAAGTTATGGTCAATCTTTTATAGTATCCAGTTTTGTCAGTAATTTACGCATTAGCGTATTAAGTTGTTGTTTTTCATCAATATCTAAAACAGACCAAATATCAATTAATGCGCTGTGCTGAGGTGGTAATAGACCATTTAAAAATTCAGTCCCTTTTTCTGTGAGGTGTAGATGAAGGCAACGTCTATCATTGTGACTCTCTTTGCGTTCAATCCAACCATTTTTTTCCAGTTCATCTGCAATGCGTGTCGCATTGGTTCGTGAGGAACCAAGGGCAGCACTGAGTTCAGATGGCTGAATACTGCGGGAGTCTTTTGTATCAAGGATCATGAGCGCCATAAATAGTGTTTCATTAATACCTTGGGACCTTAACATATTATTTCGCGCTTCAAGTAATTTCCCATGAACATGCATGCATAGGCGTGTTAGGAGAATTTCTTGATACGGAATAGGGCTTTCACGTGAATCTTGCTGTTCTACACGAGTATTGAGTAACTCTTCAGTAGGTGTAAATGAACTTTCCATTATTGGGATACCTTATTAGTTTCAGTTGGTAAGATTACAACTGTCATCAACCATCTAAATGGTATATTAAAAGATAGAATTAGCAATTGTACTTAATTAATATCGCCGATTTTATTTTGATAATGATACATGATTCATAAATTTTATGAATGTAATTTACCTATTTTAGTATAGCGTACTAACTATTTTATACTGATAGTGTCACTTTTGGTTGCGAAATAACCAATTCAACACTTAATTAAAGGCTAATTTCAATCATATGAAACAATATATAATCACATGACATTAACTCAATACCATTTTTTTTGTTACCCAATAATTACAACTTAGATAGATACACTTATATCATAAGTATAACTACCTATTTTTGTATAATTAAAACATTATTTGACGTAACAGTAATTTGAGATTTTAACAGTTATACTACCTTCTTAAAGAGTCATTGTATTTGTTTAACTGTGTCATTCACTAATATTTACTTTGTTTATTATTACAGTTGATAACTATTGGTTCTATGATAAACGGTCTACTACTTCAACATATTGGTAGATAAGATTGAGGCACATAACTTCAATGTATTATGATTTTTTATCTATTTATGAGACCTCAAAAATCGTTCTCTCAAAATGCATTGATGCCAGTATGAGTAATAACTAGTCATCAGTTATGGTGATGATGGGATCAAAACGAATGCCAATAGCCCAAATGATTAAACTTAGGGTCGTCAAAATTGCTCCTGCAACTGCTACGCCTTCCCAACCTGCATGTTCATAGGCATAACCTGAAAGCAGGGAACCGAGTGCTCCACCTATGAAATAACTCGTCATATAGCCGGCCGTTAGGCGATTACGCGCTTCAGGTAATATACGATATAACGTACTCTGGCTCGTGACATGAACGGCTTGCACCGCAAGGTCTAGCACCAAAATCCCGATGATAAACGCGACGAGAGAATATTTAGCTAAACCGATGGGGATCCAGGACAATAGTAATAAAACCAATCCGATTGTTGTGATGATTTTTCCTTTACCTTTATCGACAAGATGCCCTGCTTGGGAGGCCATCAGTGCGCCTGCGGCACCGACTAAGCCAAATAAGCCAATAGTCCCTTCGGAGTAATTGAATGGCGGGCTGGCTAACAAAAAAGCCATTGCGGTCCATAATAAACCAAAGTTGGCAAATGATAATGCACCTAGGGAAGCTCGTACCGCAAGCACTGGGGTCCCAAAAAATAGTCGGCCAATAGAGCAAATAAGCTGAAAATAGTTTAAGTTGGTTTTTTGATGGTAACGAGGGAGTTTAATTGCTAGAACAATCATTAACAGCATTAATAATGCAAAAGCCACCCAATAGATAGCGCGCCAGCCACCGACCATAGCAACAGCGCCTGAAACCGTTCTTGCAAGTAGAATTCCCAGTAATAGCCCACTCATGATCATCCCCACCGCTTTACCGCGTTTATGTGGTTTAGCAATAGATGCAGCGAGTGGGATCAGGACTTGTGCAACAACCGAAAATAGCCCTGTCAGGGCAGTGCCTAAAAGGATTTGCCAAATATTATTTGAAAGCGCTGTAATTAATAACCCTAATGCCGAAAGAAAGGTCATGGTTAAAATTAAACGCTTGCGTTCAAACAAATCTCCCAGCGGGACTAAAAAAAGTAAACCTGCCGCATAGCCCAGTTGGGCCGCGGTGACAATAAACCCAGCCATATTAGTGGTTAAATTAAACTGCCCCGCAATGGTGTCTAAAAGCGGTTGAGCATAGTAATTACTGGCAACGACGAGACCTGTGGCAATGGCCATTAAAATAGTGAGGCCTGTTGTTAGCTCTGCAGTTTGGGTCTGTTTCATGAGGATTACCTATTATTAGCTAGGCGACTACTATAAACAAAATTTATTACCTTGGTTTATTTCTTTTTGTCATTGATGCAAAAAAGCCACCGGTTAGGGTGGCTAAGGTTATAATCGGGTTGTTTGTTCTTACTTAGCGGCTGCTTGCGCTTCCTTTACCCAACCGTCAAAAGTGGATTGGTGAGCTTTGATCCAAGCATTTGTATGGCGCTGAATGTCTGATTGTGATGCCTCACCGTTATGCATTCTTAAATTCTGCGCATTAATATCGGCAATAGGCAGCTTCATTACTTCAAATAATTTTGCTGCAGCAGGGTTATCCGCTGCCCATTTTTTATTGGCGACAATATGCATGGTATTTGGTGGGAAACCATAGTTTTTTCCGTTAGGTAATGCTGTATCTGTTTTTTCACCATTTGGCATTGATGAGAATGGCACTTCTAACCAGACCACGTCACGACCCGGCTTGAGGACATCACTTATCCAGTAAGGCGTCCACGTATAATATAAAATAGGCTTACCTTCTTTATATCGGGTAATGGTATCCGCCATCATCGCGGCGTAGTTACCTTGGTTATGGTCGACGGTTTTTTCTAGGTCATAAGCTTTTAAATGGTTATTAATAGCAGCTTCACAGCCCCAACCTGGGTTACATCCCGTTAAATCCGCTTTACCATTACCATTTGAATCGAAGAGTTTAGCAATTTTAGGGTCTTTGAGTTGTTCAACATTGGTAATGTTGTATTTCTCAGCCGTTTTTTTGTCGATAAGGTAGCCTTGAGCCGCATTGACAACATAGTTGCCTTGACGATAGAACACATTATCACCGCCAGCGGCGTCATATTGCGCATTATGTAAAGGAACCCAGCTGGTGGCTAAGTAAGTCGCATCACCGTTCGCAATAGATGCGTAAGCCACGTTATAGTCGACCTCTTTGATAGGCTGAACATCATAGCCGAGCTCTTCAAGGGCTTTCGCCACAATCAGTGTTTGGAACGTTTCCTCACTGATCGTACTTTGTACAGGGTTAATTTTTATCCCTTTGCCCGGAAGGTCGTCCGCACTTGCTAATGGGACGGTAAATATGGCTGTTAGTGCAGATGCAAGAATGATTTT
This sequence comes from Providencia sp. M-27, assembly GCF_011077905.1. NCBI lineage: Bacteria > Pseudomonadati > Pseudomonadota > Gammaproteobacteria > Enterobacterales > Morganellaceae > Providencia > Providencia sp. M-27. The sequence continues at coordinate 15,124 of NZ_JAALBT010000006.1, forward strand.
ATGTTTCATTATATTGTTCCCTCTGTTTTTTCGCAGCGAGCTTGGCTTTATAGTTAAGAGCCAAGTTAGGTGCCACGTGAATGGCACTCAGGTGAATGGAGGATATTTTGATTAATGGTTTTTTTTACAAAATGGGCGCATAACTAACCCAATAGGGCCTTTTTGATACCAACGACATGATGTTTTGCCGCGCGTATCTTGCCCCAAAGATTGGGTGAAACGGTCTAAAATGATAGCTAGAATAACAATACCGACCCCTCCGACAGACGCGAGACCCATATCAAGGCGACCAATACCCCGTAAGACCATTTGGCCTAAGCCCCCGACGGCGATCATTGATGCGATAACAACCATCGACAGCGCTAACATCAAGGTTTGGTTTACCCCGGCCATAATAGTTGGCATCGCCAATGGCAATTGCACTTTAAATAGCATTTGGCGGGGACTTGCACCGAATGATTCAGCGGCTTCAATTAAGTCAGCTGGGACTTGTTTGATCCCTAAAATGGTCAAACGAATGATTGGCGGTAGAGCAAATATTATGGTGACGACGACACCAGGTACATTACCGATACCAAATAACATAACAATCGGGACTAAATAGACGAATGCGGGTGTGGTTTGCATCGCATCAAGTAATGGGCGAATAACTTTAGCCGCTCTATCACTACGCGCTAGCCAAATACCTAGCGGTAGTCCTATCACAATACAAAATAGTAAAGACGTGAGGACCAGAGAGAGTGTCACCATGGCTTCCGACCAAGCCCCAATTGCTCCGATGGCTATCATCGAAATAAATGTGGCCACACCCATTGCACGTCCCGCTAATTGCCAAGCGAGTAACGCGAAAATGATAATGGCAACGGGGGACGGGAGTGAGGTAAGAAATTGTTCAAACCCACTCAAAATGAAATCAATAGGAGCACGTATTCCTTGGAATACAGGACGAAAGTTGAGGACAACCCAGTCAATTGCATGTGCAACCCATGAATCAAGGGGGATCAGCGTGTGCTGGAAGGGATCCATAATATTAAACTGGTCGGGTATGATGCTATCTGTTGGGGCGGCATCAAGCCAATCACTCGAACTGGTATCAGCAGGTGTTGTTGTGTCTGATGCATTGCCCCAAGGATCATCCGCAGACGTATTTATCTCGCTAGAGCTTGTCGCTGCCCATGGGTCATCAGCTGGTATATTTTCAGTACCTTGTGTTGGTGTATCAGTGACTTCAGTGTCAGCCCATGGATCTTGCTGGTTAGTGGTTGTTTCTTGATTTTGCTTACTCATTTGGTGTCTCCTTATCCAGCGCTTGTAACAGCATTCCTTTTGAAATCACGCCCAAATACCGGTTTTTTTCGTTAATAACCGGAACGGCGCAAGGGGCCTGTGCTACTGTAGAAATAACTTCATTTAAGGATGTATCACCTTGAATTGGTTCGATATCAGTTAAAATTGCGGCTTCAATACCTGCTTTTTCATGAAGCGCTTTTTCTAAGGATTCAACAGAAACCACACCGGCAAAGGTATGTCCTCGAGAGATTAAATAACCGTGATAGCGATCTTCATCGTTAAGGACTTTTAGCGCGGAGCGAGGACCAAAACCCGGTGCGATGTGCAATAGTGCATTTGGTCGTCTGCGTGCGATGTCCTTAGCACTGAAAACTTGGCTGATATTCACACCGCGGAAAAAGGTCTTAACGTAGTCATTCGCAGGGTTATTGAGTATCTCATCAGGTGTGCCGACTTGAACGACAACGCCTCCTTGCATAATGGCAATGCGGTCACCAATTCTCATGGCTTCATCAAGATCATGGGAAATAAAGACAATCGTGCGTTGTTTGTCCCCTTGCAAGGAGAGCAGTTCATCTTGCATTTCTGTACGAATTAGTGGGTCGAGGGCTGAGAATGCTTCATCCATTAACAGAATATCTGGGTCATTGGCGAGTGCTCTGGCTAACCCGATACGTTGGCGCATCCCGCCAGATAGCTCATCTGGATATGAATTTGCCCATTTTTCAAGGTTAACTTGCTCAAGCGCATTCATGGCTTTCTTATGGCGCTCTTCTTTTGGGATACCAGAAAGTTCCATGCCAAAAGCGGTGTTATCGATGACGTTCATATGTGGCATCAACGCAAAGGATTGAAACACCATACTAATTTTTGTTCGCCTAACTTCGCGCAGTGCTTTGTCAGAGATATTGGAAATATCTTCTCCGTCTATCATGACTTGCCCGCTAGTTGGTTCTATCAGGCGATTGAGGAGGCGCACCAAGGTCGATTTCCCTGAGCCAGAAAGTCCCATGACAACAAAGATTTCGCCTTCTTCAATCGTCAGATTAACATCTTGAACACCTACGGTAAGGCCTGTTTTTTCAAAGATATCATCTTTATTCATACCTGATTCTAATAGCTTAAATGCTTGATCAGGATTATCCCCAAATATTTTATATAAATTTTTAACTTGTAATTTTATTGCCATATATTATTTACCCAATTTTCAATCAACATGGAAGATAAATTACCTATATTGAATGTGATGAATTCTATAGTGATAGTTAACACTATGTTTCCTAACTATGCTTCCTAACTATGATTATCCTTTGAAAATTATTAGGGCAGAGATTCCTATATTTAGTTTAATGGGCTAGTTAATTATGGATTAAATTTAAATTCCTCCGTTTGAGTTATTAGTAAAATTTGCAAGCAATAAACCCTAGCATAATAAAATCAGCTGACAACCCTAGGTTAAGTATAATTAATCAAAAAATTAGAGAGGAATAATGATTTTATTAGTGTAAATAAAATCGATATCTAAGCTATATACTAATAACCTCTATAATATTCATGTTAGTGTTAACTCGCTGGTGAGATTGAATTTATTTAAAAATAATTTACTTTTAATTTATCAATGTGGGGATTACATGCTCTGTTCTATTTTTAGGTGAAACAGATGCTGGATTGATGGGTGAAAAAAAAGAAATTAACAGTGAATGCATTAATTAAATTTATATAAAATAAAGTGAAACTTGATTGAATTTAGAAATAAGGCCAGATTAACTCATTAAAAATGAATAATTGAACAGATATACATATAAAAAACGAACCTAATTGTTCGTTTGTTGAGCCAAAAAATACCATGACAAATAATTTTGTTATAATTCATCATGGTATGATTTTTATTGTGAGCTGTTTCTATTGATAAACTAAATTAACGATTTAGTTAAAAGTCCCAGTCATCATCTTCGGTACTGACTGCTTTACCAATAATATAAGATGAACCTGAGCCTGAAAAGAAATCATGATTTTCATTTGCATCAGGAGATAATGCCGATAATATCGCGGCACTCACATCGGTGACAGTATCTGGAAATAAGGCTTCATAACCTAAGTTCATTAATGCTTTATTTGCATTGTAATGAAGGAACTTTTTGACATCTTCTGACCAACCAACTGTGTCATAAAGTTCTTGGGTATATTTCACTTCATTTTCATATAAATCGAATAATAATGAAAATGTGAAATCCTTAATTTCTTTTTGAGCATTTTCATCGTATTGTGTTAATGATTTTTGGAATTTATAACCAATATAATAGCCATGTATAGCTTCATCACGAATAATTAAACGTATAAGATCGGCGGTATTAGTTAGCTTCCCTCTACTTGACCAATACATTGGTAAATAGAAACCTGAATAAAATAGAAATGATTCTAAAAAGACGCTAGCGACCTTTTTCTTTAAAGGGTGTGAATCACAATAGTAAGATAGGATGATCTTCGCTTTATTTTGTAATGCAATGTTTTCTTCACTCCAGCGGTATGCATCATCGACATCAGTCGTAGAGCAAAGTGTTGAAAATATTGAGCTATAAGAGCGTGCATGTACGGCTTCCATAAAGCTAATATTTGATAAAACCGCTTCTTCATGAGGTGTTTGAGCATCTGGCATTAAACAAGGCGCACCAACCGTATTTTGAATGGTATCTAGTAGCGTGAGGCCGGTAAATACGCGTATCGTTAGCTGTTTCTCTGCAGCAGTTAGGGTATTCCAAGAAGGAATATCATTAGATAATGGCACTTTTTCTGGAAGCCAAAAGTTACTGGTTAATCGGTTCCATACTTCTAAGTCTTTATCATCCTGAATGCGGTTCCAGTTAATGGCTTTTACTGGTGTGTTAGATGTGCTGGTGGTCATAAATATTTTCCTATTACAAAGTGCAAGATACGCAGCCTTCGACCTCTGTTCCTTCGAGGGCAGTTTGGCGTAATCGGATGTAATACAATGTCTTGATTCCTTTTCGCCAGGCATATATTTGCGCTCGGTTAATATCTCGTGTGGTGGCATCATCTTTAAAAAAGAGAGTCAAAGATAAACCTTGGTCAACGTGCTGAGTTGCCATGGCATAAGTATCAATAATTTTTTCAGAACCGATTTGGTAAGCATCTTGGTAATATTCTAAGTTTTCATTCGTCATAAAAGGAGCTGGATAGTAAACACGGCCAATTTTACCTTCTTTACGAATCTCAATTCGTGAAACAATGGGGTGGATGCTTGATGTTGAATTATTGATGTAAGAGATAGACCCTGTAGGCGGGATCGCTTGCAAGTTCTGGTTATAAATCCCATAGGTAATGACAGACTGCTTTAAGGCTTGCCAATCTTCACGAGTTGGAATTTCGATACCCGAACGTCGGAATAATTCCTGAACGGTTTGTGTTTTTGGTAGCCAAATATTGTTGATATATTTATCAAAATAATCACCAGAGGCATAAGTTGAATGTTCAAAACCAACAAATGCAGTTTTTCTTTCAATGGCTAATTGGTTTGACGTTTTTAATGCGTAATAGGTGACCGTATAAAAATAGATATTGGTGAAATCGAGCGCTTCTTCTGAGCCGTAATAGATATGCTCTCTTGCTAGGTAGCCATGTAAATTCATTTGCCCTAATCCAATCGCATGTGATTGCCGGTTACCTTCAGCAATGGAAGGGACAGAACGAATATCACTCATATCTGAGACCGCGCTCAGTGCTCTAACGGCAGCAGCTATTGATTGAGCGAAATTCGGTGAGTCCATCGTTTTAGCGATATTCATGGAGCCTAAATTACAGCTAATATCTTTACCAATTTGTTGATAGCTTAAATCGTCTTCATAAAGACTAGGGCGATTAACTTGCAGTATTTCTGAGCACAGATTGCTCATATTAATACGCCCTGCGATAGGATTAGCTCGGTTAGCCGTATCTTCAAATAAAATATACGGATATCCAGATTCAAACTGGATCTCAGCTAAAGTTTGGAAAAATTCCCGAGCATTAATTTTGTATTTTTTTATCGCTTTGTTATTGACCATTTCATGGTATTTGTCTGTAACACTAATCTCAGACATAGGGACACCATAGATGCGCTCAATATCATAAGGAGAGAACAAATACATGTCCTGGTTATCTTTCGCTAGTTGGAAAGTGATATCAGGGATCACGACCCCTAAAGAAAGTGTTTTAATCCGTATTTTTTCATCTGCATTTTCACGCTTAGTGTCAAGAAAACGCATAATATCAGGGTGATGAGCGTTCAAATAGACTGCGCCAGCGCCTTGCCTAGCACCGAGTTGGTTGGCATAAGAAAATGCATCTTCTAACATTTTCATGACAGGAACAACCCCAGAGGATTGGTTTTCAATCAATTTTATTGGGGCGCCTTGCTCCCGTAAGTTAGTCATCAGAAAGGCGACACCGCCCCCTCGTTTGGATAACTGCAAAGCTGAATTTACTGAGCGGCCAATGGATTCCATGTTGTCTTCGATTCTTAAAAGAAAACAAGAAATTAGCTCACCGCGTTGTTTTTTACCGCAGTTAAGAAAAGTGGGAGTGGCGGGTTGAAAACGCCCTGTAATGATTTCATCAACATATAATCTAGCGAGGGACTCATTCCCTTGTGCAAGTGTTAAGGCAACCATACAGACGCGATCTTCATAGCGTTCGAGATAGCGTTTGCCATCAAAAGTTTTCAGTGTATAGCTAGTGTAATATTTAAAGGCACCTAGGAATGTTTGAAAACGGAATTTGTGAGCGTATGCCTGTTTAAATAATGCTTTTATAAATTCAAAGTTATATTGTTCTAATACACTATTTTCGTAATAATTTTCTTGTACTAAAAAGTCTAATTTTTCTTTTAAATCATGGAAAAATACGGTGTTCTGGTTCACATGCTGTCGAAAATAGTGGTGAGCCGCTTCTTTGTCTTTATCAAATTGAATACGGCCTTCGTTATCATATAAATTCAACATCGCATTGAGTGCATGATAATCGACATCTGATGTATTTTGCATTTTATCCATTTGAAATAACTCTAGTTGTTTGTACGTTGCCAAAACGTTTTTAGGCCTCGTTGAACGGACTGAACATCTTTATCAGTACCAAGAAGTTCAAAACGATATAGGTAGGGGACATGGCATTTTTGCGCGATGATATTCCCAGCTATCGCATAGGCATCGCCAAAATTGGTATTACCCGCAGCAATAACACCACGGATAAGTGCGCGATTGACTTCAATATTAAGAAATTGGATCACTTCTTTTGGAACCGCACCTTTTGTTCCACCGCCACCGTAAGTCGGCAGTAGTAAAACATAAGGTTTTGTCGCAATTAGGCTACTTTTGTGATTGCCAATAGGTAACCGTGTTGCAGGGATATCTAGTTTTTCAATAAAGCGATGGCAATTTTCTGAGCGACTTGAAAAATAGATGAGTGATTCCGTTTCCATGACATCACCTAAGCGGCTAATAGGCTAATCATGTCTGGCCGAAAACCCGCCCAATGTTTGTCGCCCGCAATAACGACAGGAACTTGTTGGTAGCCTAATTTTTTTACAAGTTCAAGAGCTTGGCTATCTTCAGTGAGGTCAATAATTTGGTAAGAAATCGCTTTGCGATCTAAGGCTTGATAAGTAGCATTACACTGAACGCAGTTAGGTTTACTATAAATGGTAATCTCAGTCATGTTATTTACCTTTTGAATGTTTAATAGCATTAGAAATAAGGTACGTGATACCTAAATACTATATATAGATTTTTGTTTTATCAACCGCACAATATGTAGTGAATATGAAATGTTGAATGATAATTATTCTAATTGTTGGCTAGGTGGTTATTAACATTGAAAATAAAAAAATATCGTATTAGATGATTCAAAGAGACACTCTAAGAAAAAAGATCATTGCAAAGTGGAAATAATTTACTCTATAACTGTATATACAATCAGGTAATTGAGTCCTTTTGAGGAGATACTATGTACCATCAATATTTAGCAACCCCGGATAAATTTCCTAAACCGTGGATCCATATTACGGCTGATGATGACGGAGTAACTAGCCTCTATTTTGTTGATGAAAAAACAGAAAAAGAAACGAAGAATGAACATTCCAAGCTTTGCGTAAAAGAATTAAAGGAATATTTTAATCACAAAAGAACCGCGTTTACGGTTGAATTAAACCCACAAGGAACAGAATTTCAGAAAAAAGTATGGAAACACCTTTGTGGGATCCCTTATGGGGAGCGATGGAGTTATAAAGATTTGGCATTAAAGCTAGGATCCGTCAATTATTGCCGCGCAGTCGGTATGGCAAACTCACGTAATCCAATCTCATTAATTGTTCCTTGTCATCGCGTTCTTGGACACGATGGAAAACTAGTGGGATATACAGGGGGCTTAGATATTAAAGATTGGTTACTTTTGCATGAGAAGTAAAAGCTAAATAATTAGCTATAAGTAATACTATTAGTTGTAATAATTACTATTGTTAAGAATTATTATCGAAATCAGAGCCCATTCTATCGATAAATAATATTTTTTTATCTTTTTAGTCCATTTTCGTGATCTAGGTTGTAGACAAGTAACTGAGAAATCTGATGTACTGAGCTTGATACAGATGGTGTGTCTATTTTATTTTAAAGGTAATATTTGATGTCTAAAGTTAAAGGTAACGTTAAGTGGTTCAACGAATCTAAAGGTTTTGGTTTTATCACTCCAGAAGATGGTAGCAAAGATGTATTTGTTCACTTTTCTGCGATTATGGGCGATGGTTTCAAAACCTTAGCTGAAGGCCAAAAAGTGGAATTTGAAATTACTGAAGGTGCTAAAGGCCCATCTGCTGCTAACGTTATTCCTCTGTAATTTTTATAATTAAGATTAAAACGAACAGCTGAAAACTCGCCCTAGCTATCTAGGGCGAGTTTTTTTATCTATAAAAAATAAAAAAGGCCTGATATAAACCAGACCTTTTCATCTATAAATTAAACAGTTGAGACTATTTAACTTCTTCGCCTTTAGCTTGTAAATCGGCATGGTAAGAAGAGCGAACGAATGGGCCACAGGCTGCGTGAGTGAAGCCCATTGCCATGGCTTCATCTTTCATTTCATCAAACTCAGCAGGGCTAACATAGCGTTTGACGGGTAAGTGATGACGGCTTGGCTGCAAGTATTGGCCAAGTGTGAGCATCGTGACACCATGGCGACGTAAATCGCGCATAACTTCGATAATCTCTTCATTGGTTTCACCAAGACCGACCATTAACCCAGATTTAGTTGGGATATCGGGGTGCGCTTCTTTAAATTTTTCGAGTAATTTTAAAGACCATTCATAATTAGCGCCTGGACGAACTTGGCGGTAAACACGCGGCACGTTTTCAAGGTTATGGTTGAACACATCTGGTGGTGTTGCGGTTAAAATCTCTAATGCGCGATCCATACGGCCGCGGAAATCAGGAACCAGTGTTTCAATTTTAATTGATGGGCTTTTTTCACGAATAGCACGAATACAATCAGCAAAATGTTGTGCTCCGCCATCACGTAGGTCATCACGGTCAACTGACGTGATGACGACATAGCGTAGCGCCATATCTTTAATAGTTTGTGCTAATTTTTCAGGTTCGTTTGCATCCGGTGCATTAGGTCGACCATGAGCAACATCGCAGAAAGGACAGCGGCGGGTACAAATAGCGCCCAAAATCATAAAGGTCGCAGTACCGTGGTTAAAACACTCAGAAAGGTTAGGGCACGAAGCCTCTTCACATACAGAGTGTAAGCCATTTTTACGCATGGCGGCTTTAATGCCTTGAATACGAGTGGAGTCAGCAGGAAGCCTAATTTTCATCCAGTCAGGTTTACGTAGAATTTCTTCTCGTTCAGTCACAACGTTTTTGACAGGGATCAGCGCCATTTTGTCGGCGTCACGATATTTAATTCCGCGTTCTATCTGAATTGGTTTACTCATAATATGACGGTTCCAGTTATCTTTTATGCTGATGGATAAGTGATAATTCTAAATAAAACTAAATGGAGGCTGTTATCCATTCATTAAAATATTTTTTAAAATTGTTAAAAATTATAGCATTATTATTGAGCGATATGAAATCCCAGTGTGTCACAGAATTGGCGAATTAGCACAGGCTGAACATCAGAAACTGACACTTTGGGAGCAAGGTCACTCACTTGGGTCATTTTTAATTCACTGTAACCACAAGGGTTAATGCGGTTAAAGGGTTCAAGATCCATATCAATATTTAATGCGAGACCATGAAAAGAACAGCCTTGCCGTATGCGTAATCCGAGGGAGCAAATTTTATCGCCATTAACATAGACACCAGGAGCATCAGGGCGAGGATACGCTGCAATATTAAAATGGGCAAGGGTATTAACGACGGTATTTTCTAGTGCGCTGACGAGTTCTCTGACACCAATTTTATTACGTTTTAAGTCGAGCATCACGTACATCACTTGCTGCCCAGGGCCATGGTAGGTGACTTGGCCACCTCTATCACTTTGAACGACAGGAATATCACCAGGGGCAAGAACGTGTTCTGCTTTTCCGGCTTGGCCTTGGGTAAATACGCGAGGATGTTCAACCAGCCATATTTCATCACACGTATTTTGGGTACGCTCTTCAGTGAATTGATGCATCGCATCAGAAACAGTTTGATAAGGAGCAAGGCCGAGTTGGCGTATGGTTATACATCTATCTGACAAAATTTAGGTGTCCACGTTGTCTTTATCGTTGCGGGCAGTATAACGCCTATGTTTGCCATACTTCAAGCTAACATCGTATCTGGTACTTGCATAAAATGTGATTCAAATTGGAATCAAATGTTATTTAGGTGTAAATGTAATCCACGCTAAAGTAGAGGAACAAAACGAAAAAGGCCGAATAGCAACAGACTATTCGGCCTTTGATGTGGATCTTTAATACAGTTTTGATTAAAGCACTACTTTCACTAACTCTAATGCACCTAACTCAGTGTACAAGGTTTCAACTTGTTCAATATGAGTTGCATTAATAGTAATAGAAACTGAGTGATAATTGCCTTTGCTACTTGGTTTTACGTCTGGGCTATAGTCACCTGGCGCATGGCGCTGTACCACTTCAATCACTTGATCAACCAGTTCAGGCTGTGCCAAGCCCATTACTTTGTAGGTTAATGGACATGGGAACTCAAGCAGTTCACCTAATTTCGTTTTCATGGGCACTCCTAATTTTTAAATTGGGCTGCTGGCTGAAAAAGATTGGCTGGTATTAAACCAGCCAATGAGAAGTATTCATCCAACAAACATTTCGATACTTATCTATTTCAATACTTATCTATTTCAATGCTTACTATATGGGGACGACTTGTTTTAGTTTCAAGTCTTAACCAAACCAGCGATGAAAGAGTAATTTGATGTAGTCAATTAACCGGCTGAAGAAACCACCTTCTTCAACATCTTTTAACACCGCTAGAGGGTGTTGTTCGATGATTTTGCCATCAAGCTGAAAACTAATTGTCCCGACTTGTTGGCCTTTGGTTAACGGGGCTTCGAGCTCAGTGGTTGATAACTCATAGCTCGCTTTTAAATCTTTTAAGCGACCACGTGGGATTGTGAGGTACAAATCTTCTGTGACACCTAATTTTACTTCATTTTCATCACCAAGCCAGACTGGCACACTGGCAAAGTCAACATTGGCTTGTAATGGCTTAACGGTTTCATAAAAGCGGAAGCCATAAGTGAGTAATTTTTTGCTCTCTGCATCACGGCCTTTGCTGCTTTTACCGCCCATAACAACCGAGATCAGGCGCATGTCGCCTTCGGTTGCTGATGCGACAAGGTTGTAGCCCGCGGCATTAGTATGGCCTGTTTTGATACCGTCAACCGCAAGGCTTTTATCCCACAATAGGCCATTACGGTTTGTTTGGCGGATATTGTTAAAGGTAAATTCTTTTTCTTTATAGATAGCGTATTCTTCAGGGACATCACGCACTAGCGCTTGGCCAATAAGGGCCATATCACGGGCTGAGCTGTACTGACCATCCGCATCTAAACCATGAACGGTTTCAAAATGTGTGTTTTTTAGCCCTAATTTGTTCACGTAGCCATTCATTAATTGAACAAAGTTGGTTTGGTCACCTGCGATATAGTCGGCCATTGCAACACAAGCATCGTTACCTGATTGCAAATTAATACCACGAGTTAACTGTGATACGCTAACGCGATCGCCAGGTTTTAAGAACATCAATGATGAGCCTTTAAATATTGGATTACCCGTCGCCCATGCATCATTTCCGACCGTGACAATATCATTTTCACCAATTTTACCTGACTTAATTGCTTGACCAATAACATAGCTGGTCATCATTTTGGTCAAACTCGCAGGGTCGCGGCGCTGGTCAGCATTACTTTCAGCAAGAACTTTGCCTGAATTATAATCAATTAATATATAAGCTTCTGCATCAATCGCGGGTGCAGCAGGAATTGATGTATTCGGGAAGGTTTCATTAGCATTTGCAATATTAGCAGTCATAAGAAGGAGTGCGGAGCCCAGCACTGTATGACGCACGATGCGTGATGGAGCGACATTATTCATGGTTTTACCATTACATCCGAAATTCGGTTAACACAAGGAGGCGCAGTTTAGCAAAAGAAAGGGGTAAGAAAAAAGTGACTTTTGCGCTGTACCAATGATTTTTTTGTCAGTTCAATATTGCCTGAATTTAGGTTGCTCCAAATAGACGTGAGCAACCTAAGTTGGCATCGCTTTATGGCGCAACGACCATTGACGATTGATTTTTTTCAGACTGTAAACGGCCTTGAACCTCAACAGCTTGCTGTCTTGTACTAAATGGCCCTAACTGTACTCGGTAAATACCATTGTAGGGTTGTAGGCGCCCAGGGACATTAAACTGCGTTTTCAATTCATTCAGCATGTTTTGAGCATTGGTTTGGCTACTAATTGCACCAGCTTGAACGAGAAAACCGCGTTCTGGCACCGATTCTTCAGCTGTAGTTGCTGCTGGTGGCGGTGTTGGTGTTTGCAGGTTCATATCTGGCATAGTAGGCTGCATCGGTTCTTTTGGCTGCTGAACGGGCAATGTATTTTCTGGCGTAGGCAAGTTCTCCATTACAGGGGTACCCATTGGGCCAGAACCTAATTGTGGGCGTCCCGGTAATGCATAACTTTGTTTCACAAAATTAGAACCCACGGTCCCTGTTCCTGACAAGCTACCATCTTGAGCAACTTGAATGGCATCAATTTTAATTTTTGTTGTAGGCATTAAATTCAGGCGGTCAGCGGTTGCTCTTGATACCGCAATACTTTTGCCCGGGACATAAGGCCCACGGTCATTAACACGGACGACCATCATGCGGCCATTCATCATGTTAGTGATACGAACATAACTTGGAATTGGCAAAGTAGGGTGAGCGGCAGTTAATTCCACTGGGTTAATACGTTCACCAATCGCTGTCATATTGCCTGCAGACTCTGCACCATAAATGGATGCATAGCCTACTTGGCTAAATTGTGATGGGTCACGTACGATTTGGTATTGTTGGCCATTACGTGAGTAATCATTATTTGCAGTTGGATGATACGGCTCATAATGAGGCTCTGCACCTAATACATCTTGAGTGGGTACATTGGCTGGCACTTGGGCAGGTTGTTTAACTTCATCTGTCACACAGCCACTGAGTAGCGCGGCTGTGACGCCAAGCATTATCCATTGTAAACGCATACTAAGCCTCATTTTATAAACTTTTAGAAAGGAATTTTCGGTGTGTATGTATCGACATGATAATACCGAATCCAGCCATTAAAACAATCAAAGCGGAGCCCCCGTAGCTCACTAAAGGGAGAGGGACACCAACGACAGGTAATATACCACTGACCATACCGATGTTCACAAATACATAGACAAAAAGGATTAAGATCAAACCACCAACCATAACCCGACCAAATGTATTCTGTGCGCTAGCAGCAATATAAAGCCCGCGAATAATCAGTAAAAGGTATAAGCCAAGTAAAATAAGCACCCCGACTAAGCCAAGTTCCTCTGCTAACACGGCAAAAATAAAGTCGGTATGTCTTTCTGGCAAAAACTCAAGCTGTGATTGTGTGCCATGGAGCCAACCTTTCCCCATTAACCCACCAGAACCAATCGCAATTTTTGATTGGATAATATGGTAACCAGCCCCTAATGGGTCTGTTTCTGGGTCTAATAACATCATAACGCGGGCTCTTTGGTAGCCATGCATTAAAAAGAACCACAGCAATGGAATAAAGGCTGCGAGAGCAATGGCTGCGACAGCAATGAGCCGCCAGCTCATCCCGGCAAGGAACAAAACAAACAAGCCGGAAGCGGCAACTAAAATTGAGGTACCAAGGTCTGGCTGCGCTGCCACTAATAATGTCGGTACAAAAATCAAGACGAGCGCGATTAAGGTGTTTTTGAATGAAGGAGGGCACAGGTCTCTATTCATGAAACGAGCGACCATTAAAGGAACGGCAATTTTTGCAATTTCAGAAGGCTGAAACCGAATGAAACCCAAGTCTAACCAGCGCTGAGCCCCTTTACTTATTTGCCCAAACACATCAACAAAAACCAGTAAGATAACGCAAAAAATAAACAGGTGAGGAGCCCAGTTTTCATACATTCTAGGGGGGATCTGCGCCATCACTATCATGACAACGAAACCTGACGCAATCTGCCCCAATTTGCGTTCCATCATTTCAGGATCTTGGCCGCTAGCGCTCCACATTATAAATGCGCTGTATGCAAGCAACGCGATGATAATCAGTAGCATAGGCACATCTATATGCAGACGCATGGATAACGAATTTTTTTTCTTATCGTCTGTCATATTCTTTATAGCCCATTGTTATTCGTTGGATTGTGCATCAGCGATCTTCTCCTGCATTGGTTGCTGACACCGCGACTTCGGTACGGTTATCACCAAGAAGAACGTGGTCAAATATTTGCCGCACAATGTCACCGACTGCAGGGCCCACGCCCCCATTTTCTAAAATAATCGCAACAGCGATAGTGGGTTTATCATACGGAGCGTAAGCAATCATCAATTTATGGTCGCGTAAGTGTTCAGCGAGTTTACTGGCATTATAGGTTTCATAACTGAAGACTTGAGCGGTACCCGACTTGGCAGCCGCTTTATATGGTGTACCAATGAAACTGCGGCGCCCTGTACCATTTGGTGCGTTGGCAACACCGTACATTCCATGCTTAGCGAGCTCCCAAAAACCTGAATTCACATCGCCAATTTGTTTGGTCTCTTTGTCTTCATAAGGCACCATGGCATTACCCAATTTTGTACCGTAGAGCAAATGAGGTGTTTTAACTTGGCCATCATTAATTAGTGTCATCAATGCTTTTGACATTTGAATTGGCGTTGCGGTCCAATAGCCTTGTCCAATACCAACAGGAATGGTATCACCTTGATACCAAGGTTTTTTATAGCGTTTTTGTTTCCATTCACGGGTCGGCATGATCCCTGAGCGTTCTTCAGCAAGGTCAATCCCCGTATAATCGCCAAAGCCAAACCGGCTCATCCACTCAGAAATACGGTCAATCCCCATGTCATAGGCGACTTGATAGAAGAAAGTATCAGCCGATTCAATAATAGATTTTGATACGTTGAGTTTGCCGTGCCCCCAGCGCTTCCAGTCACGATAACGTTTTTCTGAACCGGGTAATTGCCACCAACCAGGGTCAAAAATGGTGGTATTGGGGGTGATCACTTTTTCACTTAACGCAGCGACAGAAATAAACGGTTTTACTGTCGATGCAGGGGGGTATAGCCCTTGAGTTGTTCGGTTAATCAATGGCCTGTCAGGGTTATTCAATAGCGCTTGATAATCTTTATTGGAGATACCGTTAACAAACAAGTTAGAGTCATAACTTGGATTCGATACCAGAGCCAAAATTTCCCCATTACGCGGATCAGTGACGACGACGGCTGCACGGCTAGTGGTTAACAGCTTTTCGATATAAATTTGCAATTCGAGGTCAATGGTGAGGTAGATATCTCGACCCGCTTGCGGTGGTTGCTCATGAAGCTGGCGAATAACGCGACCACGACTATTCACTTCAACTTCTTCATAGCCTGTTTTACCGTGTAAAATGTCTTCATAATAGCGTTCAATACCTAATTTCCCGATATCATGACTAGCGGCATAGTTGGGTAATAAGCCTTCTTTATCAAGACGTTCGACATCTTTGTCATTGATTTTCGCCACATAGCCAATCACATGGGTTAATGCAGAGCCGTATGGGTAAGAGCGTCGTTGATAGCTTTTGACTTCTAAACCGGAAAAACGGTATTGATTAACGGCAAAACGAGCGACTTGGACTTCATTGAGCTGCGTTTTTAGTGCAATTGAGGTAAAGCGGCGTGAACGTTTACGCTCTTTTTCAAAATTAGCGATGTCTTCGTCAGTTAAATCGACCACATTGCGAAGGTTATCTAAGGTTTCTTGTAGGTTGCTGACTTTTTCAGGCACGATTTCTAACTGATAAAACGTGCTATTAAGTGCGAGTTGAGTTCCTCGGCGGTCATAAATAATCCCACGGCTTGGTGCAATAGGCACTAATTTGATTCTGTTATCATTTGACCGCGTTTGGTAATCTTCATGACGAACAATTTGCAAGTGATACAAATTCGTCACAAGAATAGACGTTAAAATGACAATCACACCGAAGGCAATGAGCGCTCGGCGGATAAACAAAACTGACTCAGCGGTATGGTCGCGAAAAGGGGTGCGTTGTGTTTTCATCCCATTGCCATTTTGAACATATTTAAACCTGACTATTCCCTGTGGTAAGGGTGATTAGTCGTAATACTCCATGCGCGATACAGACTTTCGGCAACAAGGACACGAACCAGTGGATGGGGGAGCGTAAGTGGTGAAAGTGACCAGCTTTGCTCTGCCGCTGCTTTACACGCAGGTGCAAGGCCTTCGGGGCCACCGATTAATAAACTGACATTACGGCCATCTTGCTTCCATTTATCGAGTTGTACGGCAAGTTTCGGGGTGTCCCAACGATCGCCTGGAATATCCAAAGTGACGATGCGATTTCCTTTACCTACAGCTGCGAGCATTAATTCGCCTTCTTTTTCTAGAATGCGTTTTATATCTGCATTTTTCCCACGTTTTCCGGCTGGAATTTCCGTTAATTCAAAGGGCATATCTTTAGGAAAACGGTGGAGGTAATCCATAAAGCCGGTCTGGACCCAGTCCGGCATTTTTGTTCCAACGGCGATGAGCTGTAATTTCAAACTCAGCTCCAGAGCTTTTCTAATTCATACATACGACGACTTTCATCTTGCATAATATGAACAATGGCATCGCCAAGGTCGACGACAATCCAATCAGAAATACCTTGCCCTTCAACACCTAATGGCATTAAACCATTTTTGCGGCAAGCGTCGATTAACCTGTCAGCAACAGACATCAAATGGCGGCTTGATGTCCCTGTACAGATGATCATCTGATCGGTAATACTTGATTTCCCTTGAACATCGATAGTAATGATATCTTCTGCTTTAGCATCATCAAGCTGATCGATAATAAATTGTTGGAGTTCAGTTCCTTGCAAAAGGTTCACCTTTTATTCAAATAAACAGAATATCACGTTAAACACTGTTTGTAGTTTGTAGATAAAATAATCGCTGATAATGAATCAAACACATTAACAGCCTTGCTATTTTACCCTAGATTTTAAGAAAAATCGGCTAAATTCTTTTTTATTCATTGTGGAGTGAAATTTATAGGGATATCCGTACATTTGAGCAAGAAGTTTGTGCTAACTTTACAAAATAACGCTAAAAACTGTTCCCCTGATAAATATTTTAGGATGAGATACGTATTGTGCAAATAATTAAACCAAAAGTTTTTATATTTGAAGGGATTAATCACCTGCCTGCTAGTATTCATCAGCAAGTGAGTTCTATGATTGAATTTGTAACGAATTTCTCCCATGAGGACATGCAAGACAAGGTTAATGGTATTATCAGCTCTAAACAGCAATTCTCTGAATTACAGGGACTATTCCCTGCGAGCATTCCGATATTAACAGATGACAAGCTACAAAATGTCGTGTTCTGGGACTGCTTTTTGACGAAATTGTATACGATACAACGATTAAATGACTTACATCACGCGTTAACACATCACAATATTATTCAATTTCATAGCTGCCATAAATATCTCATTATGGCGTATTCTCCAGTTGGCTATCAGTATACTGGGCGTTTAGTGGCGAGTATTAAAAGCAGCACCGATCTTGAGTGTTTTTTTAATCAATATAAATCCTGTTTAATGGAAATATTGGCAACGGTGCCTGCAAGAAACATTGAAGTTAATGCGCTGAGTCATATGCAAGGTTATTTTAAACACAAAGCTACGAAGGATGAGAAAAAACGCTTATTGTGGCTGATTAATGACTATTTAGCGGGGAATTTACCGTTAAACCGGCCATTAGCGATGATGCGACAGTTGCTTGTTCAATACCCAGACAACTATTTAATAGAGCAAGTTATTTTTGAACCATACCCTAATTGTAATTCAATAAGAGAGATCCCTTATTGCTGGTAAAGGTGTTGTTGATGAATATATTGCAGAACCGCATCTGGAATTAAATCCTGACACGAGTCACCGGAGCTTAATTTTTCGCGGATTTCGGTTGCAGAGATATTTACCAGTGGGGTATCCCCAATAAAAATATACCCATTCGCTACTTGGTTTAAGGCAATAGGGTCTGTTGTTTGATGTTCTAACAGCCAATTTTGCATTTTAGGGTCGGTAAACTGTGTGGCATACCCCGGTCGGGAACAAACCAATAAATGGCAGTTATCAAGTATGTGATCCCAGCCGTGCCATTTATTAATCGACAATAAGGAATCTTGACCAATAATAAACGCCAGGGGTTTTTCTGGCCCAATTTCTTGGCGTAATTCAACCAGTGTTTCTATCGTGTAAGAAGGGCTATTTTTTTCTAGTTCACGCGTATCGATAGCAAATAAAGGTGAATTTTGAATCGCGAGTTTCACCATTTCTAAACGTTGTGATGGAGTCGCTTCTGGCTGTGGGCGATGGGGGGGAACGTGGTTAGGTAACAAGATAACTTTTTCGAGACCAACTTGTTGGGCAAGGGCTTGCACCGGACGTAAATGACCAAAGTGAATGGGGTCGAACGTCCCACCGAATAATGCTAGCAAGTTATGTTGTTTTGAAAAGGAATTACTCATGAATAAAATTCTCTGCAAATGCTTTACCACATAATAGCATAGACAGTGACTGCAGGTCAGGCCATGGAGAATGGCTAAAATCTTGTTTAATATTGATTTCTGCTTGCGTTAATAACATTAATGCAGATTGTAATTGATGCAATGTTAAACGTTGTAAAGCTTCCGTGAGCACACCTCGGCGGTTTTGCCACACTTTGTGTTGATCAAATAATGTCTTTAATGGGGTTGTTGCAGATTGGCGTTTCAATGTAATAAGCAACATGAGATCACGTTGGATTGAACGCAATAAAATAACAGGCTCGACATCTTCTTGTTGCAGTTGCTCTAAAATATGCCATGAACGGCGGGACTTACCAGCCAATAGGGCATCAACCCAATGGTAGGGGGTAAAATGCGCAGAATCATTAACGGCACTTTCGACCCGAGGGTAGGTGAGTTTACCATCTGGATAAAGAAGAGACAGCCGCTCAAGTGCTTGTGCCAAACCAAGTAAATTCCCTTCATAGCAGTAACAAAGTAGCTGGTTAGCTTCGGTTTCTAACGAAAGCCGCATACTGTAGGCGCGTTTAGAAACCCATTGTGGCAACCGCTGATATTCAGGAGTTAGGCAGCTGATATAAATAGCATCTTGGCTAATTGCTTTAAACCAAGCACTGTTTTCTTGTGCTTTAGTGAGCTTATGACCGCGTAACACAAGAAGGAGATCTGAATGCAGTAGTTGTGCCAGTTGGTTCAGCTTTTCAGCCATGGCTGCGTTAGGGCCATTTTCAGGCAATAACAGCGTCAGAGTTTGACGGCTTGCAAATAGGCTGAGAGCTTGGCAGAGGCTAAAAATCTCATCCCAATCGGTATTTTGCTCAAGAGAAAACGAAAAATGCTCTTCAAAGCCTTGCTCTTGTGCGGCTTTTCGGATGGCATCTTGGCTTTCTTGAAGAAGAAGGGGCTCATTGCCCCAAATTAAATAGCGGCCTCTTAGAGACTCTTGTAACGAAGAGGCCAGCTGTTCAGGGTAAATACGCGTCATTATGGTTGAGTATTCGTATCAGCCGCTTGGTTTTTTGCTTTTTCAAGCTCTGCTGAATGAACAAGCAATAATTTACGCACGATATTACGTGCAGCTTGTTCTTGCATTTCTTGTCTAACAATTTCTTTCTCTGCATCTTTTGCAAGTGCTTCTAAAGGGTTGTCGAAGAAAGTGCGTTCAACACGGCTTTGTAATGGATATATTGCACCATCAGGCATTAAAACCTGCGCATTCATCACCAGTGTTAATTGTTTCTCTGCGGCTTTACCATCTTGATAAACGGATACAGTTTCTGTGTTTTCAGTCGAACCAATGACTTTCAAAATAGGAATGTTCGGACTTCCAGTTTCGAGAACCTTCACGTTACTGAGCCGTAGTTGCTCCCTGAGCGCTCTTGTGAGGTAGCCATATGGGTCACTTGAACTTAGCTGCAAAGTTCTCAGTTCCTCAGGAATTTGAGTTGTTCCTTGAAGACGAAAACCGCAACCTGCGGTGACTAGCACCGCCAGGCTCAAAAATAAAGTTATCAGATAACGCACCTGGCCTCCTTATCAGCCAACAACCTAATATTAACCTACAACAAGGTTTAGCAATTTGCCTGGGACATAGATTACTTTGCGGATGCTAACACCTTCAAGGTATTTCGCTACGCTTGGCTCATTTTTTGCCATGTCTAGGACAAACTCTTGGGTTGCATCAGCCGGAACGGTGATACGGCCACGCACCTTACCATTAACTTGAACAACAACCAGTTTGGTATCGTCAATCATGGCTTTTTCATCAGCAACAGGCCACTGTGCAAAGTCGATGTCCGTTTGGTGACCGAGTGCTTTCCACATCTCAAAGCAAGCGTGTGGAATGATTGGTGATAACATCAGCGTGATAGCCTCGAGAGACTCTTGGACTAATGCACGGTCTTGCTCAGTTTCTTGTGGTGCACGAACTAATTTGTTTAAGAATTCCATGACGGCTGCAATCGCGGTATTAAATGCATAACGACGACTGAAATCATCAGAGACTTTAGCAATTGTTTTGTGCAGATCACGACGTAAGTCTTTCTGTTCTGGTGTCAGTGCGCTGATATCTAAAGGCGAAGTGGCGCCTTTTTGAGAATGTTCATGCACTAAACGCCAAACACGACGAACGAAGCGGTTAGCGCCTTCAACGCTAGACTCTTGCCACTCAAGGGTTAACTCAGGTGGAGCCGCAAACATCATAAACAGACGAACAGTATCGGCACCGTATTTTTCGACCATCAATTGTGGATCAATACCGTTGTTTTTCGACTTAGACATTTTGCTCATACCGGTATACACCAGTTCATGGCCTTCACTGTCTACGGCTTTAGTAATACGGTTTTTGTCGTCACGTTCAACAATGGTATCTGCTGGGGATACCCAAACACGTTGGCCATCGCTGCCGGTGTAATAGAATGCATCAGCAAGCACCATGCCTTGGCACAGTAGACGTTTTGCTGGTTCATCAGAGTTAACTAACCCTGCATCACGCATCAACTTATGGAAGAAGCGGAAATACATTAAGTGCATGATGGCGTGTTCGATACCACCAATATATTGGTCAACCGGTAACCAGTAGTTTGCTGCCTCTGGGTTTAACATGCCTTCGTCATATTGTGGGCAGGTATAACGTGCATAGTACCAAGAAGATTCCATAAAGGTATCGAAGGTATCCGTTTCACGTAACGCAGGTTGACCATTAATGGTCATTTTTGCCCACTCAGGATCAGCTTTAATTGGGCTAGTAATGCCGTTCATCACGACATCTTCCGGCAGAATGACAGGTAATTGGTCTTCAGGAACAGGCACGACAGTACCATCTTCCAATGTTGCCATTGGGATTGGTGCGCCCCAGTAACGTTGACGTGAAACGCCCCAGTCACGTAAGCGGTAGTTTACTTTGCGTTGGCCTGCGCCCAGAGAAACGAGTTTATCTGAAATCGCATTAAAACCAGCTTGGTGGTCTAATCCATTGAACTCACCTGAGTTAATCAGGGAATTCTTCTCAGTCATCGCTTCTTGGGATAAATCAGGCTCATTGCCATCAGCATCAGCAATAACAGCCTTGATGGGTAAGTTATATTTGTGAGCGAATTCCCAGTCACGTTGGTCATGGGCAGGAACGGCCATAACCGCACCAGTACCGTATTCCATTAAGACAAAGTTAGCGACCCAAATTGGCAGCTTTTCTTGGGTTAATGGATGAATAACGAATAAGCCGGTAGCCATACCTTTTTTATCCATGGTTGCCATATCTGCTTCTGCAGTTTTGGTGTTACGGCACTCATCAATAAATTGGGCTAATTCTGGGTTATTTGTCGCAGCTTCTTTCGCCAGAGGGTGTCCTGCTGCAACAGCCACATAAGTTGCCCCCATAAAAGTATCAGGGCGAGTGGTATAAACTGTTAAGGTTTCATCACGGTCTGCAACATTGAATGTGATCTCAGTTCCTTCGGAACGGCCGATCCAGTTGCGCTGCATGGTTTTGACTTGCTCTGGCCAGTCATCTAATTTGTCGAGGTCGTTGAGCAGTTCTTCCGCGTAGTCGGTAATTTTAATAAACCATTGTGGGATTTCTTTGCGCTCAACAGGGGTGTCACAACGCCAGCAGCAGCCATCAACCACTTGTTCATTCGCCAAAACGGTTAAATCATGTGGGCACCAGTTTACCGCAGAGGTTTTTTTGTACACTAAACCTTTTTCATACAATTTAGTGAAGAACCATTGTTCCCAACGGTAATATTCAGGAGTACAAGTGGTGACTTCACGATCCCAATCATAACCGAAACCGAGCATTTTCAGCTGGTTTTTCATGTAGTCGATATTGGCGTAAGTCCATGGCGCAGGAGCTGTATTATTTTTAACTGCAGCACCTTCAGCAGGCAGACCAAACGCATCCCAACCAATTGGTTGGAGAACGTTTTTCCCCAACAAACGTTGGTAACGAGAGATAACGTCACCCATGGTGTAGTTACGTACGTGGCCCATGTGTAGTCGACCAGAAGGGTAAGGTAGCATGGACAGGCAGTAGTATTTTTCTTTGCTGTTGTCTTCAGTCACTTTGAAAGTTGCTTTTTCATCCCAGTGACGCTGTACTTTAGGCTCTATATCTTCTGGACGATATTGTTCTTGCATGGCACCGATAATCCTATGGTGAATAAATGCTACATCTGTAGCGTGAATGTCTTTCTTAAATTGAGATCCGCATAGCATAGCGGATCTACACCGAAAACAACAATAGTTGATTAGCTGAACCTACGGGGGAAGCTGGATATTGCTTTTCGGGGAACGGATCAGGATATTTTACGCTGATAACCAAACAACTTAACTAAAAAACCAGTGAAATGGTAGTGGTTTGTTGAACTATTTCGGATCTGGGGCGTTGTTGTTGATTTATTTGTTAATAATATAGTGATAAGAGGAGGGAGCTAATAAGCTCCCTCTCTAATATTAATGAAGAATTTTTGCGAGGAAATCTTTTGCACGATCAGATTGTGGGTTAGCAAAAAAGTCTTCTTTTTTACTGTCTTCAACAATCTTCCCTTCATCCATAAAAATCACGCGATTAGCCACTTTTTTGGCGAAGCCCATTTCATGGGTAACCACCATCATGGTCATACCTTCATTAGCTAATTCAACCATAACATCAAGAACTTCGTTGATCATTTCTGGGTCTAGCGCTGAAGTAGGTTCATCAAATAGCATTGCTATTGGGTCCATACACAGTGCTCGAGCGATAGCGACACGTTGTTGTTGTCCGCCTGAAAGCTGAGCTGGAAATTTATTGGCATGGCTGGATAAACCTACGCGCTCCAATAATTTCAAACCTTTTGCTTCCGCTTCTTTTTTATCGCGGTTTAATACCTTAACTTGCGCTAATGTCAGATTTTCAATGATTGATAAATGAGGAAATAGCTCGAAGTGCTGGAACACCATTCCTACTTTAGAGCGTAATTTGGCAAGGTCAGTTTTTTTGTTATTTACTTGAATATCATTCACAAAAATCTCACCCTGCTGAATAGGTTCTAAACCATTCACTGTTTTTATTAATGTGGATTTACCAGAACCAGATGGCCCGCACACAACCACAACCTCACCTTTTTTAACTTCAGTTGTGCAGTCTGTAAGCACCTGAAATTGGCCATACCATTTGGATACATTTTTCAGGGTTATCATGAAACAGTCCTTTTCTTAAGATAATTCACTAACATAGAAGCGCCAAAACTAACAATAAAGTACACCAGACCCGCAAACAGTACCATCTCTACTTGTGTCCCATCACGCTCACCTATATTGGTGGCGGTACGGAAAAAGTCTGTCAAACTGAGCACATACACGAGGGATGAGTCCTGAAACAGTACAATCCCTTGAGTTAACAACAACGGCACCATGGCTTTGAAGGCTTGCGGTAATACGACGAGCCGCATGGTTTGCATATTTGTCATTCCCAATGCTAACGCAGCAGAGGCTTGCCCTCGAGAAATACTTTGAATACCAGCACGAATGATTTCAGAGTAATAGGCCGCTTCAAAAAGAGAGAAGGCTATCATTGCCGAAATTAAACGAATATCATTTTTTGGTGATAAGCCTAGAACATTTTGTAATAAGCTAGGCACAATTAAGTAGAACCACAGCAAAACCATGACTAGTGGAATGGAGCGAAATGTATTCACATACAAGGCAGCAAACCAGCTAATGGGTTTGAATGTGGATAACCGCATCACAGCAAGGACAGTACCCCACAAAATCCCCACCACTATCGCGGTCAGTGTAATTTTCGCGGTGACAATAAAGCCATCGATTAAGAAGGGCATACTCGGAGCAATTGAGCTCCAATCAAATTCATACATCATTTTACCGCCCTCCAATGGTGCCAGGTAAGCGAACTTTGCGCTCTAATAACGTCATCAAAATCATAATAATGACGTTAATTCCGACATAAGCTAACGTAATTGCGGTAAAGGATTCCCATGCGTGAGCAGAATAGTCCAATAGCTTTCCTGCTTGTGCCGCCATATCGACTAAACCAATGGTTGATGCAATGGCTGAGTTTTTGACCAAGTTCAGCATTTCAGACGTCATTGGTGGCAAAATTACCCGATAGGCGTTGGGTAATAAAACGTAGCGATAGGTTTGTGGCAAAGTGAGCCCCATTGCGAGAGCAGCGCTTTTTTGCCCTCTAGGTAGTGACTGAATGGCTGCACGTACTTGCTCGGTCATTCGTGCTGCGGTGAATAACCCAAGGCAAAGCATTGAGGAAATAAAGAATTGATAGTTAGGATCTAAGTCCATTTTAAACCAATCCCCGATTGAGCGAGGGAGAAGTTCTGGAATAACCAAATACCAAGTAAAAAATTGCACAATAAGTGGTACGTTGCGGAATAACTCTACGTAAGCAGTTCCTAAAAAGGCTAAAAAACGGTTAGGTACGGTACGTAAAATACCGAAAAATGAGCCGACTAAGAATGCGATGATCCAGGCACAAATAGAAAGTGTTACGGTGACTTCGAGGCCAGATATTAACCACCCTAAATAGGTGGTATTCCCAAACGGGGCTTCCTGAAGGAAAATCCCCCAATTCCAGTTAATAGACATGATGTTGACTTCCTGTGGGCAATGAAATTCCCGAATACTGTCGTAAAAGAGGATGCAAGGCGGGGAACGGCCACCTTGCAATTCTTACTTCAGTAATACCCTGTTTGTCTTTTTATTAGTTTAATGCTTTGTCATTCGGTTCTTTAAATAAGGCTTTCATTTCA
This sequence comes from Providencia sp. M-27, assembly GCF_011077905.1. Taxonomy (NCBI): domain Bacteria; kingdom Pseudomonadati; phylum Pseudomonadota; class Gammaproteobacteria; order Enterobacterales; family Morganellaceae; genus Providencia; species Providencia sp. M-27. The sequence continues at coordinate 40,491 of NZ_JAALBT010000006.1, forward strand.
TCGGATAACGTAAATTTCAGGTTCAGATTTTTTGGTGGAATAGGTTGATTGAACCAGCGGTCAAAGGATTTCTCAGCGACACCCGAGGTTTGTGCATTCGCAATGGTTTCATCGATAAGCACTTTAAATTGAGGGTCGTCTTTACGTAACATACAGCCGTAAGCTTCTTCAGTTTGTGGTTTGCCGACGATTTCCCAGATCTCTGGTTTTTTCGCTTTTGCTCGCTCACCTGCTAACAATGCGTCATCCATCATAAAGGCGACAGCACGGCCAGACTCTAAGGTACGGAACGAGTCACCATGGTCTTTCGCGCTGATAATGCGCATTTTCATGTTTTTTTCATCATTTAACTGATTCAACAGAATTTCAGAAGTTGTACCTGAGGTCACAACGACATTTTTACCTGCTAAGTCAGCAAAGTCTTTTACACCAGAGTCACCTTTGGTGAGCAAGCGTGTCCCGACCACAAAGATCGTGTTAGAGAAAGCGGCTTGTTTTTGTCTTTCTACGTTATTGGTTGTTGAGCCACACTCAAAATCAAATGTGCCATTTTGCAGTAGTGGAATACGGTTTTGTGATGTAATTGGAATGAGTTTGACTTGCAGATCAGGCATGTTTAATTTTTTCTTCACTGCATCAACAATAGCATTTGAATAATCCTGCGAGTAACCCACCACTTTCTGGCTATTATCATAGTAAGAGAAAGGGACGGAAGATTCACGATGACCAACAACTATTACACCGTTGTCTTTGATTTTTTTCAGAGTGCCGTTTAACTCTTCTGCTTGGACTGCACAGGTTGCACCTAAAATCATCATCGATAATACAAGTTTACTTATACGCATAGTTACAACTCCTTTAGAACATCGGTGTAAACCCGTTGTAATTTTAAGGAGGTATCGTGAGATAACGCCTAAATTACTGTGGTTTTGTAGTGTTGTGTTTGCAAATGTTTCGCAGATTTAGATAATCCCGCGATTATTCGCTATATGTTTTATTGTTGTTAAAAAGTAATTAAATTTGTTAATTAATGAAAACGAATTGTTTCAATTTCGGGAGCTGTCTCGCATATTATTTGGGTAATTTTTGAATTACCGCACTAACATGGTGATTAGCCACTTAATATTGTCTTAAATTGATAATCACGCACTGTTAAGGTGCAAACTATCTTCGTATCATGCCATATATTGGATAAAGCAATTTACGTGCCGAGTTTTGATGGAACTGCATGTTTGTTTGTGGGAAAGGAAATAATATTTGTAAAGTTAGCTGATGGTACTTGTACGGAATGTTTTGCTGTGTAAGATGTAACCTCTATTTAACTTATAGATGGGGTAACGGTATTAGTCAAAGACTGGTTTTTATCGTTATGGTTATCAAAGTCGCATAATTAGTGTTATTTCAGGAAGTTATACCAAGATGCGCATGAACAGGCATTTAAAATTAGGTAAAGGATTAGTGATATTCGCCTGTCTGATGGTATTGATTTGTATGAATCAACGTGCCGTCGGAGAGCGTCTGCTCGCCAATTTTTTTGTGCCAGATGTCTTAGCTCAAGTGCAAATTAATACTGGGGCTAACCTTTCCTATATCGAACAATCACAAGTAAAACAAGCTGATAGCAGTAGTTCGCATCTTTCTAGTTGTGAACTGAGCGCCAAGTCATTAATGACTTTGTTACCTGTTGTGCTTGAACCATTCTTCTTTATGTTCCTTACTTTGGCTGCGCTAACTTTATTTTGTACTAATCTATTTATATCTAGAGCAAATAATGAAGAGAAGCATGCCCCTCCAAGAGTCAGAAGACACTTACAGTTTTGTAATCTTCGGAATTAACACACAACGAATAGGGACTGGTTTGTGTAATTTATTCTGGAGGAAACAATGCGTTTTTTAATTAATTCATTTTTTATATTTTTTGCACTATTTTCGAGCAGTTTATATGCTGCGGATACGGGGTGGTTGCAACCTGCGAATACGGGGTGGATGAATGACAACACTCCACGACATGCGCAGGTTAGGTTATTAAGTTCGGCGCAGGAAAATGGCAAAGTCGACATTTTGCTCGATGTAAAGCTTGATGAGGGCTGGAAAACCTATTGGCGTTCACCTGGTGAAGGGGGCGTTGCGCCTGAAATTGTGTGGTCATCACCTGTTGAAGCAACGGATTGGCAATGGCCAACACCAGGGCGCTTTGATGTCGCAGGTGTTTCAACTCAAGGTTACATGGGGGATATTGCCTTCCCCATTACAGTAACAAGTCATGAAAAGTTGGATAAACTTGAAGGTACGTTAACATTATCAACGTGTAGTAATGTTTGTATTTTAACCGATTATCCGTTTGAGCTCGATTTAACAGAGCCTGTTCCTGCTGACTTTACTTGGGCGTTTAATCAAGCCAAAGGTGCAGTTCCACCATCAAGTGGTTTAGTTGAGCAAACCAAAGTTGGTTTTGCGAATGATAAGCTAATCATTGAATTGCAGAAAAGCACAGGCAACGCGTGGGAACAACCGAATATTTTCACTGATGTGGTTGAAGGGGCGGCACTAGGCGTTCCTGTTATAGAAACATCAGGTGACCATTTAACAGCAACAATAGATGTCGGTGATGATTGGGGGGGCGATTCTCCCGATTTAACCGGAAAAACCCTCTCTTTTGTTGTTGCAGATGGTGATATTTCACAGCAAGTTAGCCATCAAGTTAGCCCATTTACTGGCACGATAGCGTCTAAAGTGAGCAGTGCTTCTTTATGGCAGGTGATGCTATTTGCCCTTTTAGGGGGGCTGATCCTTAATCTAATGCCGTGCGTACTTCCGGTGTTAGCAATGAAACTTGGCTCTGTATTGATGGTACCTAATGGTGAGCAAAAGACCATTCGCCGTCAGTTTTTATTGTCCTCTCTCGGTATTCTAGTTTCCTTTTGGTTACTGGCGCTCTTGATGACGTTATTACGAGTCGGTCAACAAGCTGTCGGTTGGGGAATTCAGTTCCAAAACCCGTGGTTTATCGGCTTTATGGTGCTGGTAACGGCGTTATTTACTGCGAATTTATTTGGCTTATTTGAAATCAACCTCGGTAGTAAGGCCAATACACGCTTGGCGACAGCTGGTGGTCATGGTAACAGTGGCCATTTTTGGCAAGGGGTATTTGCGACATTACTGGCAACGCCTTGTTCTGCACCATTTTTGGGCACCGCAGTGGCCTTTGCACTGGCAGCGCCAATGGAAGAGTTGTGGCTGATCTTCACGGCATTAGGTGCCGGTATGAGTTTGCCATGGCTACTTATAGCGGCTTTCCCAGTTATTTCTCGCTTACTACCAAAGCCTGGTATGTGGATGCTGAAGCTGCGTGCCGTTCTTGGGTTAATGATGCTGGTATCCAGTTTATGGTTAATTAGCTTATTAATACCACATTTTGGTGTCACTACCTCGACCGTGATTGCTGTCGTTTTCTTAGTGTTATTAGTGGTCTTTATCGCGATAAAACGCGGTGTAAGGGCGGCTATCTTACCATTTATATTATTTGCCGCTTTTGCTGGTGGGTTTGTTTGGATGACACAAGAACAGCATTCCGGTAGCCGTTCTCTTGTTAAAGATACCGTAAATTGGCAACCTTTGACTGAACAAGCGATTACGGCTGCACTGGCGGATAACAAACGTGTATTTATTGATGTCACCGCGGAATGGTGCGTAACCTGTAAGGCAAATAAATACAATGTACTGCTAAGGGATGATATCCAACAGCTGCTTAGTGAACCCGATGTTGTTGCTTTACGTGGTGATTGGACCAAACCTTCACCTGAAATTACGGCATTTTTACAAAAACGTGGGCAGGTTGCTGTTCCATTTAATCAAATTTATGGCCCTAACTTGGCCGAAGGCGAAGTACTGTCAACAATACTTGACCGTGAATCGCTAATATCCGTTATGAATCAGGCCAAAGGAGCCACAAAATGAAAAAAACAATTTTAGCTGTTTTATTTTCGTCACTAATGATTGGGTCAGTAGCACAAGCAGCACCTTTGAGTGCGGACCAAGAAGCACAAGTGCGTAAATTAGTGCGTGATACTTTGGTTGAAAACCCAGAAATTTTGGAAGAAGCGATTGTTGCCCTGCAAGCAAAACAAGGGGAAAAACAGCAAGCTCAAATGAAAGAAACCTTAAAAGCAGAGCAGGACGCTCTGTTTAATGACCCAACCAGTCCACGTATCGGTAAAAAAGATGCCAAGTTAGTTTTGGTTAACTTTACTGATTTTAACTGCCCATTCTGTAAGCGTTTCGACCCTCAACTGATGGATATTGTGAAAAAATATCCAAATGATGTGGCAGTGGTAATCAAATATTTACCATTTAAAGGCCAAACATCAATGGATTCAGCACAGTTAACAATGACACTGTGGCAAGAAGATCCGAAAGCATTTGAAGCTTTACATCACAAGTTTATGCAAAAACAGGGCATGCTATCAGATGCAAATATCAAAGATGCTCTCAAAGCTACTGGCAACGATAAATTGAAAGCGAGTGATAAGAGCCGTGATGGTATTCGCACTAATATGATATTGGCAGAAAAATTGGGCGTGAATGGAACACCAGCAACATTGGTGGGTGATGAGCTGATCCCAGGCGCTATTGATGCACAGCAGTTTGAGGCGGTAGTGAAGGAGCAGCTCGCTAAGCTCAAATAATCCTCGTTATCCTCGTCATACTTCGCGCTGTGGCGTTGTTGGCTGCTCTCGACTACGTGGGTCACATACTTGTGTATGCTCCCCACGATAGTTTCGTTTGCTGCCTAGCCACAACGCGAATTATTTAGAGGATAGATTGCGCCTCGTCATACTTCGCGCTGTGGCGTTGTTGGCTGCTCTCGACTACGTGGGTCACATACTTGTGTATGCTCCCCACGATAGTCTCGTTTGCCGCCTAGCCACAACACGAATTATTTAGAGGATAAAGTTAAGCTTAAGATTTACTTAGAAAAGTATTAGCGAATTAGGAAAGAATGCATTTTAACTTAATAACAAAGCATTAATTTCGATTAAATGCTTTGTTTTCCTATACGTTAATTTGGGCTATTTGAAAACTAAGTGGTTAAAAACGTATGTCTAGACTAAAAAAGTGGTCTAAAGAAATTATTGTTTTGGCAATTATTTTATTTATTGCCTTTACGGTGATGGATTTATGGCGCAAGCCACAAACCCTTGCGCCCGTATTATTGGAACAGCACACGCTAGTGAATGGTGAGAGCGTTTCTCTAGCTGAGTTAAGCAAAGAAAAACCAATACTGGTTTATTTCTGGGCGACGTGGTGTGGGGTATGTAATTTGACTTCGCCAACGGTATCAGAATTAAGCCAATCAGGTATGCCAATTATTTCAGTAGCGATACGCTCAGGTGAAACATCTCGCTTAATCAAGGGAATGGAAAACAAGGAATTAACGTTTCCTGTGATTAACGATACCAGTGGTCAGCTTTCCAATGCGGTTGGGGTCAGCGCAACTCCCACATTTATGGTGATTGATAACGGTGAATTAGTTAGCTTTACATCGGGTTGGACTAGCTCTTATGGTCTAAAAATGCGTATGTGGTTGGCATCCTTTTAACTTTCTACCATCCCCTTTGACCTAAAAAGGGGACTTTTCTGCCTATAAGTTTAATTTATCATTATGGTAAACTCATTCGGCTATATAAATAATAAAAATAGGTGAATGGGATGGTTATGTTTAAAAAAGTGGTTGGATTATTTCTAGGTGCGGTATTAATTACGGGATGCTCCCCTGAGGTGGAAGAAAAAACAACAACGAAACAGCCGTCAGAAACGATAAAAAATTCAAAAATAGAACAGCGTTATGATGAAATAAAAGCCAATTCGACAGAAGATAAAATCAATGCTTTTAATGCAAAAGGGGATGATGACCCAACGATGTTACGGGGTATTTTTCTGTCTGATATGGCTAAATCCTTACCTATGTTAATCGACGATGTAACACTATTGACGGAAGTGATTGCTAAAAATGGCATGTTATTTTACCAATATACTATCAAAGGGATCCCTGACAACATATTGGAAGGTGATAGCTGGCAGCAAAATATGCGTGAGATTTTAAACCGCAACTACTGTGATAAAAATGCAGGCATGGATATATTGCATGAAATGTTCCCCGAAGGTATTACGCATAATTATCATAAGTCTAACAAACTCATTTTTACCTATATTGTGACCCCTGCGATTTGCCAATAGCATTCATTAGAGCGCCTGATAATATTTATCAGGCATATCAATTACTAAAATTCTAAATTACGAATAAAACGGTAATCCGCGGATTGTGGTTTTAAACGATACAAATTAGCGGGTCGGCCGCGCTCGTGGCGTTTTTCTCCGGTATCAATCAACAAATCCGCTTGTTCGAGTCGGCGCCTAAACGATTTATTTTGCAAAGGCTTACCAATCAAAACTTCATGGACATGTTGTAGCTCAGCTAAGGTAAAAACGTCAGGGAGTGCGAAACCTGGAACGATTGAGTAGAGTGATTTTTGCTTCAGACGTTCTCTCGCTTGTTGATAGAGTTTGAAGTGGTCGAATGCAAGAGAAAGTTGATCAATTTCATCAATAGAGACCCATTTTACAGAATCCACTGTATCAATATGCGCTTCGCAGGCTTGGTAAGCAATTAGAGCAGTATAGCAAACAGTGACAGACCAGCCTCGAGGGTCTCGTTGGTGGTTTCCTTCTGTACAAAGTTGCTCAACATAGGGGGGAATAACCCCCGTTTTTTCTTTCAGCTTACGTAAAACAGTCTCTTCTAAATTTTTATCATTTGTTTCATCAATAAAACCACCCGGCAGCCCCCACTTTCCTTTTTCAGGAAAATTAGCGCGCTCGACAAGTAATACTTTCAGCGTGTTTTCATGATAGGTAAATACTACAGCGTCGACAGTGATAAGCGGTGATAGAAATTTTTTTCTATCGTAGTGAGCTAAAAATTCTTTTTCATTCATTTGGTTATCACTCAAAGTCTGATTGGCATTGATGAATAAACTATACGCTAAAAAATAATTAATGTCATTAAGACAATTATTGCTTGACTAATTAATGTCTATAGGACAATAATTAATTAAGGTCATAAAGACAATAATGAGGGATCCACTATGATTAACTTTAAATATTTCAAAGCAGACTCATCGACTTTTGTTATTCAATCAGTGAATGGGAAAGTGCGTAAGCAAGGTAAGGGGCTCAGTTTTTGGTATAACTCCGATAAAACGTCCATTGCGGCGCTTCCATTGAATGCACAAGAAGCCCCATTTATTTTTAATTTACAAACAGCTGATTTCCAAAGTTTACGTATTCAGGGGCAAATTTCTTTTCAGGTAAAACAGCCCGAAAAAACAGCGGATGTCTTAAATTTTAACTTATCTAAGGACGGGAAAAGTTACGCTTCAGAAGACCCCCTTAAATTAAATGATCGAGTTGTGCGAGCGGCTCAAACCGTGATCCAAGCCAAAATACAAACCACTTCACTGCGGGACGCATTATTAATTAGCCAATCATTAGTTGTTTTGGTGAGCCAGCAACTCGCTGTGCAGGCGGTCATAGAGTCTCTAGGTATTGAAATCTTGGATGTTTCTATCTCAGCCATTGCACCGTTACCTGAAACGCTTAAAGCATTAGAAGCACAAGCGAGAGAATCCATACTGAAAGAGGCTGATGATGCCATTTATGCAAGACGCAAATTTTCTGTCGAACAAGAGCGCACAATCAAAGAAGCGGAATTAGAAACCGACTTATCTGTTCAAGCCAAAGAACAACAAATTGAAGAGGCGCGCCTTGATAATGAGCGGAAAATATTGCGAGAGCGAGCAGAAATCGAGCAAGAGGAGTTAATCGCACAAGTGAATGCAGAAGCAAAACGCAATGAATTGGTTGCGCTTAGTGTTGAAAACCAACGCATACAGTCGGATGCAGATGCTTACTCTATTGAATCTAAAATGAAAGCCTATAGCCAATTACCGGTGGAAAACTTAAAAGCATTAGCGTTAGCGAAAATGGGACCAGAACAATTGATGGCGATGGCATTTGAATCATTAGCACAAAATGCCGGTAAGATTGGTGAGCTCAATATATCGCCTGATTTATTTGGCCAGCTAATGAAGAAAGGGGGTAAATAATGCAAAGGAATAATGACGTACGTTTTGTCTTAGTGATGCGTAAAACACGTTTGCAGGAATTGATTGAGCGCTTTAATACTTGGCCTCAAGCTAAATTTTACTTGGAACACAACCATGTTGAGGTGAGTGACTACTTAAATGAACATGACTTATATCAACGCCAATTAATACAAGCCGAATCGATATTGAAATCATCAGGTAGATTTCAATTATTGGAACGAAAATTATTACCTAGTTACCAATTTTCTAAACACGATATTGTTATCGTGATTGGCCAAGATGGTTTAGTGGCGAACACCTTGAAGTACTTAAACGGACAACCCGTTATCGCTATTAATCCAGATCCTGAACGGTGGGATGGTCAGTTGCTTCCTTTTGAAATAGGCCAATTGCAGGAAGTGGTGATGAATACCTTAAAAGGAAAAATAGAGCAAAAAATGGTGACTTTCGCCCAGGCAACGACCAATGACGGGCAATCGCTACTCGCGGTGAACGATTTATTTATTGGTCCGAAAAGCCACACATCGGCACGTTATTTATTAAATTGGAATGGGGAGCAAGAGTTTCAATCATCCTCTGGCATTATTATATCGACAGGACTTGGGTCAACAGGTTGGTTTCAATCTATTTTAGCGGGTGCGCAGGCAATTATGGGGGGAAATAATCATCCGTTGGCAAAAGGATTTGGCTGGGGAGAAAGTAAATTACAGTTTAGTGTTAGGGAGCCATTTTTAAGTAAAACAACAGGAACGAGATGGGTATTTGGTACGATTGAGCCGGGTAGCCCGTTAGCTGTTGAATCATTAATGCCCCATAACGGTGTTATTTTTTCCGATGGCATTGAAGATGATTTCTTACAATTCAATTCAGGTTGTATTGTGACAGTGAAAATTGCGGATCTACAAGGGTTACTGGTTGCATAGTCAATTACCCCACCTCATTGATAGGTACTGAGGTGGGGCCAATATCGTTATTTTTGGCGCCTATTCATAGCAAAACCGAGAATACCAAATATAACGACCACTCCCCACATCGGATAATGACTCCAACGTGCGTAAGGTGTTAGTCCAGTTGTTGGTGTGACTTCAGTGGCAAGCGCCGCTGTTTTAAATTGCGGTAGCATATCTTGTATTGAGCCATCTGCACTGATCACCGCAGTTATCCCGTTATTGGTGGAACGTAATAATGGGCGTCCCAATTCTAATGAACGCATGCGCGCCATTTGGAAATGCTGCCATGGGCCGATAGACTGACCAAACCATGCATCATTGGAGACGGTAAGTAAGTAATCGCTATCAGGTTTAAAGTTATCCCTGACCTGTGTACCTAAAATAATTTCATAGCAAATAGCGGCAGTTAGATGAATATTACCAACCGCTAATTGCGCTTGCTCATAATCGCCACGGCTAAAACCTGACATCGGCAAATTAAAGAATGGTGCGATAGGGCGCAGCAAATCTTCTAAAGGTACATATTCACCAAATGGCACTAAATGGTGTTTGTTATAGCGGTTTTTAGATGGATATAAATACGGGTTTTTATCGCCTAATACAATGATTGTATTATAAAAAGTATATTCACCATCCATAGGGCGTGCATCCACAATACCCGTAATTAACTGAGTGTTCGACTCTGCCAGTAATTGGTCGAGAGATTTAAGCCACGTTTGGTTGTCGAGCTCAACAGAAGGCACCGCTGATTCAGGCCAAACAATCAAAGACGCTTTACCGATATAAGGGCGAGAGAGCTCCATATAGGTGTCTTTGGTTTGTTGTAAAAAGCTGGCTTCCCACTTCATTGATTGGGGAATGTTGCCTTGAACCAATGCCACTTCCATTTTCTTGCCTTCAAGGGGGGTAAACCACTGTACATTTTTGGCGATTAATGGGGCAAAAATTAAGGCAGCTGCAACGGCGAGCGAGATAAAGCTGCGACGTAGGATAGCGAGTACTAACAGACCACTAATGCTAAATAAAAGCAATGTGATCATTTCTACCCCAAATATAGGGGCGAGAGCTTTCATCGGCCCATCAATTTGGCTATAACCAAATTGTAGCCATGGGAAGCCAGTTAATACCCAACCACGCAGAAATTCAGTGACTTGCCAGAGAGCTGGCGCCATAAAAACGAAACGCCAAATATTGGCTTTAGGAGCAAGCTTAGCCAGTAAACCACCAAATAGGCCAGTATAAAGCGCAAGGTAAGCGGCTAATAAAATAACAATAAATACGTTTACAGGGCCCGGCATGCCACCAAAATCGGCAATACTTACGTAAACCCAGTTAACACCACTACCGAATAAGCCAAATCCCCAAGCAAAGCCGATAGCAAAAGATTGCTTGACCGTGCGCTGCAAGGTCAGTAGTTGGAGGAAAAGGATAGAAAGTAGTGCGGCAGGCCAGATGTCAAAAGGCGAAAAAGCCAGCGTTCCACTGGCTCCGAAAATTAAAGCCAGCAGTAACCGCAACCGCTGGCTTTGATAAATAAACGTTGAGTTCATTAAGTCTGTTCTTCTTCCAAAGTTGGAACCGGAGCGTCGTCTGGAATTTTCACGTGAAGCAGAAGGATCCTGCGGCTGTCAGCCATAGCAACTTTAAATTGGTAGTTATCTATCGTGATGACTTCACCACGGGAAGGCAGGTGTCCAAAGGCTTGCATAACGAGGCCACCGACGGTATCGACTTCATCGTCACTAAAATGAGTCCCAAAGGCTTCATTGAAATCTTCAATCTGTGTAAGGGCTCGGACAGAATATGAATGACGGCTGAGTTGACGAATATCAACATCGTCTTGGTCGTCATATTCGTCTTCAATTTCGCCTACGATGAGCTCTAAAATATCTTCAATGGTCACTAGACCAGAAACGCCACCAAACTCATCGATCACGATAGCCATATGATAGCGTTGAGAGCGGAATTCTTTGAGTAGTCTGTCTACTCGCTTACTTTCAGGGACAACAACCGCTTGGCGTAATACCTTATCGATGCTAAAAGGCTCTGCGTCGGTACGCATAAATGGCAGTAAATCTTTTGCCATCAATAACCCTTCGATATGGTCTTTGTCTTCACTAATAACAGGGAAGCGTGAGTGAGCAGAGTCAATAATGACATCAAGGCACTCATCAAGCGTTTGATTACGTTTTAAGGTAACAATTTGGGAACGCGGGATCATAATGTCGCGTACGCGCTGATCCGCGATATCCATTACCCCTTCAAGCATTTCGCGGGTATCAGGATCGATCAAATCGTTCTGTTCAGAGTCGCGGATTAATTCGACTAAATCATCACGATTTTTAGGTTCACCATGGAATAGGTGATTTAACAGTGCAAAGAACCCTTTCTTAGGACCAGGGTTATCGCTACTCGAAGAGTTATCGTCGCTCATGGCGGTTAATTTAATATTCCTCAAAAAAATACTCGTCATACTTCGAACCGCAGCGTTGTTGGCTGCACTCACTTACCCTAGTCACATACTTGTGTATGCTCCTAGGGATAAGCCTCGCTGGCCGCCTAGCTGCAATTCGAATTATTTAGAGTATTCACTCGTCGTATTTCGAACCGCAGCATTGTTGGCTGCACTTGGCGCAAAAGTAGCCCAAGTTAAAGTATTTGGAGCTTAGGTTAGTTAATAAAAACAGCTTACTGGATTCTTTTTTAGCATAAAATTGAAGGTTTATCTGCAAAATAACCGTCAATTTTTTGTAAAGTAATGCTTTCTATAAGAAAGACATCTCAGAAAATTATAGTTAGGTCACTCTTTTTCTGCAAGGTATGGGTCTTCATAGCCCAATTCAGCGAGAATTTCGGTTTCTAAACCTTCCATTTCTTCAGCTTCATCATCTTCAATATGATCATAGCCTAAAAGATGAAGGCAACCATGAACAACCATGTGCGCCCAGTGTTCTTCTGCCGTTTTTTGTTGCTCAATAGCTTCTTGTTCAACGACTTGGCGACAAATAATTAAATCACCGAGCAAAGGCAGCTCAATTTCTGGCGGAGCTTCAAAGGGGAATGACAACACGTTAGTCGGTTTGTCTTTGCCACGATAGGTTAAGTTCAAGTGATGGCTTTCAGGCTCATCAACTACCCGAATAGTGACTTCACTTTGCGCTTGGAATTTAGGTAAAACAGCGGTTAACCAACGCTGAAACTCGGCTTCCGAAGGTAAACCATCAGGGTTTTCACACGCAATTTGTAAATCGAGAATGATGTCAATGCCACTCATTTATAGGTTTTCCTGCTTTTCAAATTGCTTTTGTTGTTCTTTTTCTTCACGTAATTGTTGGCGACGTTTATTGTCTTGTTCTTCCCATGCTTCATAAGCCATGACGACTTTTGCAACGACGGGATGGCGAACCACGTCTTCGCTGTGGAAGAAATTAAAGCTTAAATCATCCACTTCAGAAAGCACTTCAATGGCATGACGTAACCCTGATTTACTACCGCGAGGTAAGTCAACCTGAGTAATATCACCCGTCACAACCGCTTTGGAATTAAAGCCAATACGTGTTAAAAACATTTTCATCTGTTCGATGGTGGTGTTTTGGCTCTCATCTAAAATAATAAAAGCATCATTCAACGTACGGCCACGCATATAGGCCAGCGGCGCGACTTCAATAACATTACGCTCAATCAGTTTTTCAACTTTTTCAAAGCCTAACATTTCAAATAGCGCATCATAAAGTGGACGTAGGTAAGGGTCGACTTTTTGGCTGAGATCTCCCGGTAAAAAACCCAGTTTCTCGCCTGCTTCAACCGCTGGACGGGTGAGCAAAATACGACGAACCTCTTGGCGCTCTAACGCATCTACAGCCGCTGCGACCGCTAAGTAGGTTTTCCCTGTACCCGCAGGGCCAATGCCAAACGTTATATCATGGTCTAAAATATTAGCGATATATTGCGCTTGATTTGGGGTGCGTGGTTTGATCACACCACGTTTAGTTTTAATATTCACCGCTTTACCGTAGTCAGGAACGCTATCGGCAGATTGCTCTAAAACGCGGCTATCCATAATGGCTAAGTGAATGTTTTCAGGGTCGATATCAGGGATCACACCGCGCACGGGCGCGGTATCGACATACAGTTGACGCAAAATTTTGCTTGCCGCTTGAACATTCAGTGGCTTACCCGATAACTTAAAACGGTTATCACGGCGATTAATTTCGATAGCAAGACGGCGTTCTAGCTGCTTGATATTATCGTCAAATGGCCCGCAGAGGCTCATTAAACGCTGGTTATCTGCGGGTTCTAGAAAGATCTCTTGTGTTGCGATTTGCAAATTTTTTGTCTCGGTCACTGAATATCCTATGGTTGCGGCTTAGGGTTGAAAGCTACCAACACCTAGCTCATCTTCTTTACGGGTACGTGCAATAACAGACTCTGGCGATTCATGAACGCGAAGACCCATTTGGTCTTCTGTACGAATGACTTTACCGCGTAATGAGTTGGTATAGACATCCACAATTTCGACATCCACAAATTTACCGATCATATCCGGTGTGCCTTCAAAGTTTACCACACGGTTATTTTCAGTACGTCCAGACAGCTCCATGACGTTTTTACGTGATGTTCCTTCAACTAAGATACGTTGAACGGTTCCCACCATTTGTCGGCTGAAGCTTAACGCCTGCTGATTAATACGCTGTTGCAGTAAGTATAGACGCTGTTTTTTCTCATCTTCAGTTACATCGTCAGGTAAATCTGCTGCTGGCGTGCCAGGACGTGCGGAATAGACAAAGCTGTAGCTCATATCAAAATTCACGTCTGCAATCAGTTTCATGGTTTTTTCGAAGTCATCGGTTGTTTCACCGGGGAAGCCCACGATAAAGTCTGAACTGATTAGAATACCAGGGCGTGCTTCACGCAGTTTGCGAATAATGGCTTTATATTCGAGTGCGGTGTGTGCACGTTTCATCATGGTCAGGACGCGGTCTGAGCCACTTTGCACTGGGAGGTGCAAGAAGCTGACTAATTCAGGGGTATCGCGGTAGACTTCGATGATATCGTCAGTAAATTCAATTGGGTGGCTAGTGGTAAAGCGCACACGGTCGATACCATCGATAGCCGCGACTAAACGCAGTAATTCTGCAAATGAGCAAATTTCACCATCAAAGGTTTCACCGCGGTAGGCATTCACGTTTTGACCTAGCAAGTTAACTTCACGTACACCTTGTGCAGCTAACTGCGCGATTTCAAATAGAATATCATCACAAGGGCGGCTAACTTCTTCACCACGGGTGTAAGGCACTACGCAGAAAGTACAATACTTGTTACAGCCTTCCATAATCGAAACGAATGCGGTTGGGCCTTCAGCACGAGGTTCTGGCAACCGATCAAATTTTTCAATTTCAGGGAAGCTGATATCGATAACTGGGCTGCGCGTACCTTGAACTTGGTTTATCATCTCAGGCAAACGGTGCAATGTTTGCGGGCCGAAAACGATGTCAACGCTTGGCGCACGTTGGCGAATAAAATCCCCTTCTTGTGAAGCGACACAGCCGCCTACACCAATAATAATGTCAGGGTTTTTGTCTTTAAAGAATTTCCAACGACCAAGTTGATGGAAGACTTTTTCTTGTGCTTTTTCACGAATTGAACAGGTATTAAGCAGTAATAAATCTGCTTCTTCTGCAACTTCAGTGAGTTGATAACCATGGGTATTTTCTAATAAAGAAACCATTTTGGATGAGTCATACTCATTCATCTGGCAACCCCAAGTTTTAATGTATAGCTTTTTATTCGTCGACATGTCGTATATCCGGTGTTTTCGAAGCGGCTAGTGTAATGGACTCCGAAACGCGTTGTAAATCCAAAGTCCTACCCTTTATATTTGGGAAGTCGCATGCATTTTGATTAAGGACATCATTGTATGATGGGATAAATGCAAAGATATTTAAAATAATATCACTACACGAAATCTAAGGGCAGGCAATTTGCCTATTGTTTTAAAATTAGCACGTATTGTATTCATTTGCGGCATCAGTGACCAGAGGATGTTGCAAAATTGTGGTTGTTTTTTGTGCAAATTAAAGTGTTTTCAGTAAAATACACTATTTGTAAGGTTATAAAGAAGAGGGAAACCAATGACCTCTAAGTCTTCAATGCCTATATTTCCTGTGAGAATCATCATTTTTCGGTACAATACCTTTATCAACGTGGTCACTGTTATCAAATAATAATCTTTATTAAACAGAGACCTTTATTAAACAGTAAATAGTAGCGAACGTATGAATAAATTAATCGAATCTTATGATGTTGTCGTCGTTGGCGCAGGTATGACTGGCGCGGCAGCAGCATTGGGCTTTGCTCAAGAAGGCATGCGAGTCGCTTTGCTTGAAAAAGCACAACCTGCGGCCTTTGACTCACAAAGTGCTCCTGATGTTCGTATTTCTGCGATTAGCCGCGCTTCTGTTGAATTGTTGGAACAATTAGGTGCTTGGCAACATGTGAAAGCAATGCGGAGTGCGCCATATCGCCAGTTAGAAACATGGGAAGAGCCCGATAGCAATGTGGTTTTCGATGCTCAGAGCCTTGGGTTGCCTGAACTCGGTTTTATGGTAGAAAACCGTGTGTTACAACTTGCATTGTGGCAAGAATGTGAAAAATACAGCAATCTAGACCTTGTCTGTCCTGCGAGACTTATCAATTTATATCAATCTAAGCAGCAAAAAGAGTGGATGTTAGCATTAGATGATGGCCGAACTTTGCAGGCTAAGCTTGTCGTCGGCGCCGATGGTGCGAACTCGCAAGTCCGCAAAATGGCAGGGATTGGCAGCCGAGGCTGGCAGTATCGCCAATCATGCATGTTAATTAGCATTCAAACACAGCAGCCTCAGCAAGATAAAACATGGCAGCAGTTTTTCCCTTCAGGGCCTAGGGCATTTTTACCTCTGTATGATAATTGGGCTTCATTAGTCTGGTATGACAGTCCCGCAAAGATTAGGCGTTTACAAGGTATGTCAATGGAACAGTTAACTGGAGCGGTTTCTGAAGCCTTTCCTGAACGTTTAGGGCCGATTACGGCGATAGCTTCCGGGGCATTTCCACTGACCCGCCACCATGCAAGTCGATATGTGATGGACGGATTAGCACTGATTGGCGATGCAGCCCATACCATCAACCCATTAGCGGGGCAGGGGGTGAATTTAGGCTACCGAGATGTTGATGCTCTGCTGAAAGAAGTGGTTTACGCGCGTGAATACATACAGCCTTGGCATTCCCTTGATGTATTAAAACGTTATCAACGCCGTCGTTTGCCTGATAATTTAATTATGCAAGCTGGAATGGATGTGTTTTATATGGCATTTAGTGAAAAGTTACCGGGATTGAAAATAGTTAGGAATCTTGGGTTGATGGCGGCACAGCGCGCCGGAGAAGCAAAAAAACTGGCGCTGAAGTATGCGTTAGGGTTATAGAACTTATCTTAGATATATAAATAGGCCGCAAATTAGCGGCCTATTTATTATTAAATGGAGAAGTTAGCGCTATTTATTATTGGCTAAATCAATCGGCTGAATGTTGCTTGTATCTGTATTGATGTTGTCATCTTCAGTAATCACTGAATCTAAAGTTTCATTTTTTGCTGAAAATGCATGAGCCAGCTTTTCTGTGTCGAGTTCTTTTTCCCAACGTGCAACAACGATACACGCACATGCGTTGCCGACTAAGTTAGTTAAAGCGCGGCACTCAGACATAAATCGGTCGATACCTAAAATAAGCGCCATACCTGCAACAGGAACGCTTGGTACCACCATCAAAGTGGCTGCTAAGGTAATAAAACCTGCACCCGTTACACCAGCTGCCCCCTTCGAGCTTATCATGGCAACTAGCAGCAATGAAATTTGTTCCCAAATAGTCAGTTCAATATTGGTGGCTTGGGCAATAAATAATGCGGCCATCGTCATGTAGATGTTGGTGCCATCAAGGTTGAATGAATAACCAGTAGGGATCACTAAGCCTACAACAGATTTTTCACACCCCGCATGCTCCATTTTTCGCATTAAACTTGGTAATGCGGCCTCAGAAGAAGAAGTTCCTAATACTAACCAGAGTTCATCTTTGATGTACTTAATCAGTTCAATGATTGAGAAACCGTTATATTTGGCTACCGCCCCCAACACCAGTAAGACAAATAGCAGTGATGTTATATAGAAAGTCATAATCAGCATCATTAAGTTGCCGATAGAGGATATTCCATATTTACCAATGGTAAATGCCATTGCACCGAATGCCCCGATAGGGGCGAGTTTCATTAGCATCGCCACCATCTTGAATACAGGTTCTGAGAAGTTTTGTAGCAGTTTTACTATTGGCTCACCGTGTTTACCTGTTGCTGCGAGTGCTAATCCGAAAATGATAGAAATAAACAGAACTTGTAGGATGTTACCGTTGACCAATGGACTAATGACGGTATCAGGGATGATATTCATCAAAAAGCTGACAATCGAGGATTCGTGTGCTTTTTCAACGTAGGTGGCAACTTTGCTGCTATCCAAAGTCGCAGGGTCAATATTAAGCCCCGAGCCTGGACGAATGATATTCGCGACGATAAGACCGATGATGAGAGCAATTGTCGAGAAAGTGATGAAGTAGAGCATTGCTTTACCTGCGACACTTCCCACGGCCTTCATGTTTGACATCCCTGATATACCAGTGACAACAGTTAAGAAGATAACTGGTGCGATAATCATTTTAACGATTTTGATGAATGCATCACCAAGCGGTTTTAATGACTCTCCAATGTCTGGAAAAAAGTGACCAAGTGCTATACCCAGAACGATGGCTACTATCACTTGAACATATAATATTTTATATATTGGTTGCTTTATCATGTTTCGCATAAATTTTCTCTGTAAAAATGTTGCGTTTGGTAATTTATAATTATTAGGTTTAAAACTTTTATTAGAGTTTTTGAGAGCTAATTTAGTTGGAATGGAGGAAGGGGCTGAATTCATTAGTACCAGGGGGTGATAATAATTTGACTGGTAATAATCATACCTAACTACAATTCTAGGGAAGGTTACCACTTTAAATGGTTACATAGAAATGATTGAAGTCACATATTTGATATAAAAGTTACCCAAACGTAAATTTTATAGGGTAAATGTTGCCCTAAGATCACTTTTAGCGATTAAGTTGCTACTTATTTAGTGGTGTTGGGATTAAATAAATAAAGATATCGCCAAAAAATAATCAGTTAAGCTAAAAAACAGAGGTGAAAATATAGAAAACAGTGGAAATGAATCCCCTGTTTATTAAAAAACGAACGTGTCTGCTGTTTTTTTATTTTTTATTTCATTTATCAATAAAAGTGATAAGAGAGATTAGAGGTAGGGTTTTGTACATAAATACGTTATGCCTAAATGCACTGCGGGGTATTAAGGGAAATCTAATTTATGGGGGATTAAAGAGAGAATGGCTGGGGTACCAGGATTCGAACCTGGGGATGCCAGGATCAAAACCTGGTGCCTTACCGCTTGGCGATACCCCAACAAAAAGAAATGGTAGCTACGACGGGATTCGAACCTGTGACCCCAACATTATGAGTGTTGTGCTCTAACCAGCTGAGCTACATAGCCATTATAATTTCTTTGAAATGATTGTTTGCAACAAGAAGGGAAAGTAGATGGCTGGGGTACCAGGATTCGAACCTGGGAATGCCAGGATCAAAACCTGGTGCCTTACCGCTTGGCGATACCCCATCCGGGAAATTCTACTATTGATTGTATTAAGATGGCTGGGGTACCAGGATTCGAACCTGGGAATGCCAGGATCAAAACCTGGTGCCTTACCGCTTGGCGATACCCCAATCTTAAAATCAATACTACCGAGAAGGAAATGGTGCGGGAGACAAGACTTGAACTTGCACACCTTGCGGCGCCAGAACCTAAATCTGGTGCGTCTACCAATTTCGCCACTCCCGCAAAATAATGGTGGCTATGACGGGATTCGAACCTGTGACCCCAACATTATGAGTGTTGTGCTCTAACCAGCTGAGCTACATAGCCATCTTTTTTTGCATAACCTTCGTCGGCGTTGCGGGGCGCATTATGCTAATTACAGACACGACAGTCAACAGCTTTTTGCACTATTTTTCAGAAAATGCGTCTGTTTGTTTGATGAATAATCATTTTGTCGATAAAGCCAGCAAAAAACAAGCCCATATTTGAAAAAAATCACTTTTTATCTTACCTGTTAGATAAATGTAATTTTGGTGACGCGTGAAGTAATACAGTGAAAGAACGCAAAAATTTGTAACAGGAACAAAGCAGGAAGAAGACGAAGCGATTGAAAAATAGCCTATGAAACGAAACGTTCAAATTGTTGCTAATAAAAAAGCAGGTATCTCGACCTGCTTTAAAGAAAACAACGGTAAAATTAGCTTTCAAACAGTTTTTGTAATAATTCACCATTGAGCATCGCGCGTTTTGTGAGAGCGAAAGCGCCTATTGCCGAGTTGTGAACCAACTGTGATGTCACGATAGGGAGATTTTCCCGAAACCCTTTTAAGGCTTGTGTGTCAATGCAGCTTTGAATCGCGGGTAATAGAATTTGTTCCGCTTCCGTGATATCCCCCGCAATAACAACTTTTTCAGGGTTAAATAAGTTGATTGTGATAGCAATCGCTTTACCAATTTGACGACCAACGTGTTGAATAACTTCCGTGGCAAGCGGGTCTCCTTTATTGGCGGCTTGGCAAATATGGGAGATCGTGCAAGTTTCTAGTGTAAGGGCGCTTGAATAGCCTTGTTCTAAACGTTGTTTTACGCGAGCTTCAATTGCTTGGTTTGAGGCAATGGTTTCTAAACAACCAAAATTGCCACAGTGGCAAAGCTCACCAAGTGGGTCAACTTGGATATGGCCGATTTCTCCGAGATTACCTCTATGGTTGAGCAATATCTCTTTATTGATGACTAAACCAGCTCCTGCGCCTCTGTGGATACGTACGAGAAGTGAGTCTTCGCAATCACGAGTTGCCCCAAAATAGCTCTCAGCGAGCGCTAGGCTGCGAATATCATGCCCTGCATAACACGTTATTCTAAAGTGTGCTTGTAAATTGTCGATGAGATGCCAATTGTCGACTTTAATATGCGGCATGTAGTAGACAATTCCACTATTTGGGTTAACTAACCCAGGGAGAATAATTGAAATTGCGATCAACTCTTTTAAGCGTTTTTGGTTGTGTTCGATAAAATCTTCAAGGGCGGCAATCAGCTTTTGTTCCACCGCTTGCTGAGAGGGTTCAGTGATAGGGTAATGAGCATCGATAATCATTTTGCCACCTAAGTCGTACAAGGCGATGGTGGCATCATAGCGGCCTAAGCGGACGCCAATCGTATGAAAATTTTTGTGCTCAGAAACAATAGATATGGCACGACGGCCCCCAGTGGAGGCCTGTTGGTCAACTTCTTTAATTAAACCACGTTCGAGTAGCTGGCGAGTGATTTTAGTTACACTGGCTGGGGCAAGTTGGCTTTGCTCCGCGATTTGAATTCTTGATATCGGGCCATGTTGGTCAATTAAACTATAGACAACAGCGCTATTTAGTTGTTTGACGAGATCAATATTACCAATTTGCTTCAGCGAGTGGCTTTGATTCATTAGCTAGTTACTCATTTTTTGTAGACTTCTGCTCCGTTAACATAGGTTGCGAGGACGTCGAAGTCGTGGTTAAACGCGGTTAAATTCGCAATTTTACCCGGAGCGATAGACCCTAAAGTCTCATCAACTCCTATGGCTCTTGCGGGGTAGAGCGTTGCCATTCTCAGTGTTTCATCTAATGGAATACCCACGTACTCTACACTGTTTCTCACTGCTTCTATCATGGTGAGTGATGAGCCGCTGAGTGTGCCATTTTCATCTACACATAATCCATCGCGGTAGTATATGGTTTTACCTGCGAAGATAAAATGATCCATTTCACCAGTTTGAGGATCTATTCCTGCGGGCGCGGTGGCATCAGTCACTAAAATTAATTTATCACCTTTTAAGTGTTTGCTATTACGGATATTTGCCCATTGGACATGTAAGCCATCAGCGATAATTCCTGCATACACTTCAGGGGTGTCATAAATAGCCCCGACTAAACCCGGACCACGGCCTGAAATATATGGCATGGCATTGAAAAGGTGCGTTGAAAAGCGAATTCCGGCTTTAAAACCCAGTTTGGCTTCTTCATATGTCGCATTTGAATGTCCAGCTGAAATAACAATGCCGGAGTCTTTCAGTTGATGAATGTAATCAAGCTCAACCATTTCAGGCGCTAATGTGATCTTCGTAATCGCATCTGCATGAGCGGTTAAATAATCAATCATCTGCCCGGATGGTTGACGGATAAATTCAGGGTTATGTGTGCCTTTTTTAATAACATTAATATATGGGCCTTCTAAATGAAGCCCGAGAGCTTGGTTCTTATGGTCTTTTAAGTACTCGGTCATGACCTCAATACCATGCTTCATTAATTCGTCAGAGCACGTAATTAACGTTGGCAGGTAACTGGTACATCCCGTACGCTCATTGGCTTTTTGCATGATATCCAAATTCTTTAATGTGACATTTTCTTTATTATCATTGAATTGGACACCACCACAGCCATTGACTTGCAAGTCAATAAAACCAGCAGATAGGGTTGCACCTTGTAGGTCATGTTGTGGAATATCGGAAGGTACTTCAGAGACAGGACAAACATCTTTGATGATTTCACCATCGATGATGACCGCATGGTTATCCAGTCTTTCATGACCTGTATAAATAATGCAATTTGTTAATGCATACATGGCTTAAACTCCTGACCTCTGTAAGGTGGGTCACCGATCAGCCTTCGCTGATCGGGTGATTGATAAACATAATATTAGTTAAACTTTTCAATAATTTCAGATTCTAGCTGTTTGAAATATTTAAGCGTTTTGACTTTTAATTCGAGTGTTGCGGGTTCATCACAGACGATCAGTGCTTTTGGGTGCATTTGCACGCAGCTTACTGTCCACATATGGTTGATTGAACCTTCTACCGCAGCATGAACTGCATTCGCTTTATTCGCACCAGTCGCGAGTACCATTAACTCTTCAGCGTCCATTAATGTGGCAACCCCCACAGTTAAAGCGAATTTTGGTACTTGGTTGATATCATTATCAAAGAAGCGTGAGTTCGCTTGGCGTGTTTCGGGTGTTAATGTCTTAATACGGGTACGAGAGTTCAGTGAAGAACCGGGTTCATTAAAAGCAATATGGCCGTCGTTACCTACGCCGCCCATAAATAAATTAATTTTGCCGTAAGATTTAATTTTATCTTCATAGCGTTGGCACTCTGCATCAACATCTGGGGCATTGCCATTCAGTAAATTGATATTTTGCGCTTGAATATCGATGTGGTTAAAGAAATTCTCATGCATAAATGTGTGATAGCTTTGAGGATGATTAGCTGGAATACCAATATATTCATCCATATTAAATGTGACCACATGCTTAAAACTGACTTTTCCTGCGTTATATAAAGCAATCAGAGCTTTATAAGTAGCAAGAGGGGTACCGCCTGTTGGTAACCCAAGAACGAAAGGGCGCTCAGCAGTAGGGTTGAATGCGTTGATTTTATCAGCGATATACTGTGCGGACCAAATGCCGACATCATGCGCATTGTTAAGTGGAATTAGCCTCATGTCTCAATTACCTCTAATAAGTCTGTGAAATCTTTCATATATATATGTATCCCTGATGTTATTCATTAGATATAGGAATACTCGTTATACTACAAATTTATTACGCGCTGGTGTTGGTATACAGTGCCGTTTTAACGGCGACACCTGCATTTTAAACGCGCTGAGAATATACAGGTTAATAGTATAAAAAAGTTATTTTTAATCATAAAATAAGTTTTCAATAATAGCTAGTAATTTAGTCATATCGGTAACTCTTTCGTTGACATTTATCACAAATCGAACCTATTTATTTTGCATCGCGAAACAATTAATTTAGACTATAAAATTGATACTCTCAATAACCTAAATTATGATTTAGGTGTGTGAACAATAAGATCCCGTAAATGGGGCAAAAATAGGGCTATAAAGGGGGAGTTTGTGAATATTCTTAGCTACTTACAGCGGATTGGTAGGGCACTTATGGTGCCAGTTGCAGTACTACCAGCCGCAGCAATCCTGATGGGGATTGGCTATTGGATTGACCCAGATGGTTGGGGAGCCAATAGTGCAATCGCGGCGTTACTGATTAAATCGGGCGCGGCTATTATTGATAATATGTCCGTGCTATTTGCTATTGGTGTTGCTTATGGGATGTCAAAAGATAAGGACGGTGCGGCTGCACTGACCGGTTTTGTCGGCTTTTTAGTGGTGACAACACTGTGTTCTCCTGCATCTTATTCCATGATCATGAATGTTCCGTTGGAAAGCGTTCCTGCGGCATTCGGTAAAATAAATAACCAGTTCGTGGGTATTCTAGTTGGGGTTTTGTCTGCGGAATTGTACAACCGTTATAGTGGCGTAGAGCTACCAAAAGCGTTGTCTTTCTTTAGCGGCCGTCGCCTTGTACCAATTCTGACATCATTCTTAATGATCATCTTAGCCTTCATACTGATGTATGTGTGGCCAGTGGTCTATAACGGTTTAGTGTCTTTCGGTGAAAGCATTAAAGACTTAGGCTCAGTGGGTGCGGGTATTTACGCATTCTTCAACCGTTTATTAATTCCTGTTGGTCTTCACCATGCACTTAACTCAGTGTTCTGGTTTGACGTTGCAGGGATCAATGATATTCCAAATTTCTTAGGCGGTGCTAAGTCAATTGATGCAGGCCTGGCAACGGTGGGGATCACGGGTCGTTATCAAGCTGGTTTCTTCCCAATTATGATGTTTGGTCTACCTGGTGCGGCATTAGCGATTTACCACTGCGCACGTCCAGAAAATAAGGCAAAAGTTGCTGGTATTATGATTGCTGGTGCGTTTGCTGCATTCTTCACCGGGATCACTGAACCGCTCGAATTCTCTTTCATGTTCGTGGCACCGATTCTGTATGTAGTCCACGCATTGTTAACCGGTATTTCGGTTTATATCGCAGCAACAATGGAATGGATCTCAGGATTTGGTTTCAGTGCTGGTTTAGTCGATATGCTATTGCAATCACGTAACCCACTAGCTGTTCAGTGGTATATGTTGATTGTCCAAGGCTTAGTCTTCTTCTGCATCTACTATGTCATTTTCCGCTTCATGATCCGCAAATTCAACCTGTTAACACCAGGCCGTGAAGAGAGCGCAGGTGATGAAACGATTGATGGTTATGACGAAAGCATTAGCCCTGCTGATAGCAGTGACAGCGATATTCAAAAAGAAGCTCGCCAATATGTTGCAGCGGTGGGTGGTAGCGACAACATCGTCAGTATTGATGCCTGTATCACTCGTTTACGTTTAGGTGTTAAAGATTCAGCGGTTGTTAACGACGCCATGACAAAACGTTTAGGGGCTTCAGGTGTTATCCGCTTAAGCAAACAAAATGTTCAAGTGATTGTCGGTACACGTGCTGAATTGGTGGCAAAAGCAATGACTGAAGTGATTGCAAAAGGCCCAATTGCAGGCTCTGCTCCAGTTGCAGTAGCTGAAGAGAAAAAAGCCGCAGAGCCTGCAAAAGCAAAAGGTAATGTGATTTTATCTCTGGTTGCGCCAGTGAGTGGTCAAGTTTTCTCTCTTGATGATGTGCCAGATGAAGCGTTCTCTAGCCGTATTGTGGGTGATGGTATTGCCATCAAACCAACAAGTAGTGAAGTGTTAGCCCCTGCATCAGGTACGGTAGTGAAAATTTTCGAAACTAACCATGCATTCTGCCTTGAAACAGAAAATGGCGTCGAACTCATTGTCCATATGGGTATTGATACCGTTGCACTGAAAGGCGAAGGTTGTGCACGTTTAGTGGAAGAAGGAGCTGAAGTAACTGCGGGTACGCCTATCCTAAAATTAGATTTACCGTTCCTTGAAGCGAATGCTAAATCAATGATTAGCCCAGTTATCATTAGTAATATCGATGACTTCGCTGGCGTTGAGATCTTAGTTGAAGGCGACGTGAAAGCAGGCGAAACGGTTATTTATAATGTTCTGAAATAATTCAGCTTAATATTATAAGTGAGTAAGAGGGTGGCTTAGGCCACCCTCTTTATTTATGTAGTTTAAATAAGAAAAAGATAATCATATAGGGCATAACAAATAATGATAATCAGTATAAATTGAGTTTGGTTTATAAATTAAATATAATTAATTGTTAGCTTTGTGGAGAGGCTGAAATACGAGAGTAATTAAAATAAAAGTGCCTAAAAGCAATATAACAAAGAATCTATACGGAGAAAAATGGGATTTAAAATTCATTTGGTTTGATAAACAAACCAAATGAATATGTTGGTGAAGAGTATTCTCTTGACTTAGGGGATGATGGTAGCATTATAGAAAAAACTATTAACCCTGAATAAAATATTATTATAATGGTTGTTTTGATGTACTTTCTGATTGGGTCTCTAATCTTCAAAAGCATATAAAACATAAAGTTAAATTTAATAAATATGATTATCAAGTTTCATTAGATTATCGAGAAGAATGGTAATTATTTATATTTATAAATTATTAGTAAATCATTTAATTTGCTTGTTTTTATGCAGGTTAATATTTCCCCATAAAAATGGGGGCTATTTAAAATAATTGGTAATTTATTTATTTAAAATAAAGATAAAAATCTGTGGAAATATTAGGGATTTATTCAAAGTAATAACATAAGGAATATGTATTATGACAGAGTCAATAAAGCACCTACAGATCCATAAACTAGAAGATATGAATATACATAGAAACTTAGGCGCAGGTCATGACCCGATGCAGATAGGGCCACCCAGCATAACCATTCATGTGGCGCCTAAAGGTAGTCCAATTTACAATCAGTTAGGAGAAGACACGGGGAATACATCACAATGGGGACATACCTATATTAGTATTCGAGGCATTAATCCTGTGACACATAGTTATGAACAAATTAGCATGGGACTTAGTCCAGGAGAAGATTGGGGGTCATCAAAAGATAATTTGTCTTTTAATGATCATGTTCGTTATAAAAGTGCTTCCACATTGACGATAACATCAAATAATCAACAGTTTTTTAGTCATTTCAATAATCTGTATACGGCTATGCATGATTATAAAACAGGAAAAACGCAGCCTCCGAATTATAATCCATTTAGTTTAACTGGGGAAAAAACGTGCGGTAAATTTGTTCAGTCAGAGCTAGAAAAAGCAGGCATGCAAGGCATTAATATCCCTTTTTGGCCTGATGATGTTTATGAGAACTTAGACAATTTGGCTGATGATTACGAAACACCATTAGTAATTGACTTAGGTGGTAATGGTGTACAAACTTTAGTAGAAAGTTTTGGCGTTGAATTCGATTTTAAAGGAAATGCAATTAAGTCGCGAACAGGCTGGGTACACCCAGATGATGGATTACTGGTGTGGGATAAAAATAAAGATGGCATGATTAATTCAGGTAACGAATTGTTTGGTAACAATAGCCTACAGATTAGTAATACACAACTGAAAGATGGCTTTTCTGCTTTATCTGAATTGGACAGTAATACTGATAGAACTATTAATTCAAGTGATAAGTTTTGGTTGGAGTTAAAAGTCTGGCAAGATAAAAATTCGGATGGTATTAGTCAATTCCATGAATTAACAAATTTAAGTAATATGGGCATTAACGCAATTGAGTTGAATGCAAATGAGCTCAATTTTTATGATGAGAATGGTAATTTCCATAAATTAATGGCTAAGGTAAGTTGGGATAATAATAAGCAAACTGAAATCGTTGATGTATTATTTCACCAGCGAACGAATACGATTAATTTACAACAAAATTTTAATCAACTTATTGATAATATCGTTGGTTTTTCATTCCCCTCAAATGATGACTGTATCTTTTTAATTGCAGACACCATAACAAGCTATCCTCATGCAACTTCACTTTCTACCAATGATTTAGGAAAAATCTCGTGAGGTTGCTTTCATGGTCTATCGTTATAGGAGCGTTCATGATAGGGACTCCAACTTGGGGAGGAAATACAAATCCTCCTTTAATTCCAACTGTAAGAGATCGTCTATATACCATTGGGTATAATGAAACAGAACTACGTTATGACCCAGACCTACCTAAAAAAGTTTCTTATCCTGCAAACCAACAGCAAGTGCTTGAGTTATATCATCGGGCATTAAAAAATAATAATGAAGATGATAATTATGTTTTGTTTTCTTTTTTCAGAATTGGTTGCACCGATTTTAAGCATTTACATAATGTGAAAGCTGCAAAAGAAGAGTGTGCACTGGCAAATTTCTTTTTGAAGAGAGTATTAAAAATTAATTCTAACAATGGGTTAGCTCTGTTATTTACAGGGGTAAACTATCAGCATGGTAATGGGGGGGAAATAAATATGCCAGAAGCAATTTCATATTATGAACGAGCTTACCACCTTCATGGTAATAAGGTACTTGTCGCAGGAAAAAATCTTTCGACGATTTATTTACATGGACTCGGCGGGATCCCTCAGGACTTTAATAAAGCTAAATACTATTTAGAAATGGCCGCAAGAGATAACCCAAAGGGGCAAGATGCATATTACCTCAAGAATTTTGATACATATGTTGATTTACTCAAAATATCAAATGAAGGTGATAAATGTAAGCAACAAAACCCGAATAACCGTATCTGGGTAAAAGAATGTAATGATAAAGTAGAAAAGAAAATAGAAGCGTACTTAAAAAAACATAGAGGAAATCAGAAAGAGAAAGATGCGATTGGTTAATTTATCAAAATTTTATTTTATGACTAATATGAAAGGTAGTTATGAATAATACGTTAAAAGTTGCATTTATTAATAACATTGGCGAAATCTCAAACTAAGTTGTCAAGTTTGCATAAGCAAGGGGCTTTTTTCATCGATAAAATATTTTCTCAATAACTTGAGAGGGTTTATCTGTGGAACTGCTTTTGTGTTTATTTGGCTTTATTTCGGGGATCACCACCGCACTATTCGGCTTCGGTGGCGGTTTTATTACGGTTCCACTGTTATATGCCTTGATTACCTTAGTGTGGGGGCCGCAAAGCGATGCAGGCAGTGTGGCAATGCAAATTGCGGTGGCAACATCAACCTGTGTGATGATCTTTTCATCGACGCTTTCGAGTCGTGCTCATTACCTTAAAGGCAACCTGAGTTGGCCAATTATTCGCCCTTTTATTATCCCTATTTCAATTGGCGGAATTCTAGGGGCAATAGTGGCGTTATCCGTAGATAGTGCATTAATTCGTTGGATATTTATTGGTTATCTCGTCATCACTATTTTAGATTGTTTTATTCGTCCCGGCTTTATGAATACAGGATCTACAGGTATACAAGACTCCCGTGGCGGTATTTTTGCCGATACGCCTAT
The DNA here is from genome assembly GCF_011077905.1 of Providencia sp. M-27. Lineage (NCBI taxonomy): Bacteria > Pseudomonadati > Pseudomonadota > Gammaproteobacteria > Enterobacterales > Morganellaceae > Providencia > Providencia sp. M-27. The sequence goes on from NZ_JAALBT010000006.1 coordinate 69,107, forward strand.
TGGTGTGGTGATTGGTGCTGTCGCGGCATTTCTTGGAGTTGGTGGCAGTGTGATGACAGTCCCTTTAATGCGACGTAGAGGCGCGAGTATGATCCAAGCTGCTGCATTTGCGAACCCATTGACATTACCAATGGCAATCACGGGTACATTAACTTATTTTTATTTCGCCATTGATAAACATATTGACCTTGGAGCGGGTTTTCTGGGGATGATCTATATCAAAGGGGCGTTAATTTTAATTGCGACATCGTGGTTAGGGATCCGCTTTGCTTCTTTATTAATGCCTTACCTGAGCGATAAACGACATGCCCAAAGCTATCCGCTACTGTTACTCGTGGTTTTAGCTGTCATGATACTGGCTTAGGATCGCGTATATTGGTGGGTAAAGATGAGGTTTTTGTCCTAAATTCCTACTGATCATCGCTTTTGCTGCACTTGGCGCAATCAAACGGTTGTTTCCTGATTGATTATGGTAGAATATATTTAATTACCACACGCTTTTAGCGCGCTTTTGGCATTGAGGAATGATGACAATGAATGAGGCAGATGCTCGCCCAACAAATTTTATCCGTCAGATCATAGATGAAGATCTGGCGACCGGAAAACACACGTCAGTGCATACGCGTTTTCCACCTGAACCGAATGGCTATTTACATATTGGTCATGCGAAATCAATCTGCTTGAATTTTGGCATTGCCAAGGATTATCAGGGCCAATGTAACTTACGTTTTGATGACACTAACCCGGTAAAAGAAGATGTCGAATACGTTAACTCCATTCAAGAAGACGTTAAATGGCTTGGTTTTGAGTGGAGCGGTGATGTCCGTTATTCCTCTGATTACTTTGATACCTTGTATCAGTACGCGATCGAGCTGATCAAAAAAGGCTTAGCTTATGTTGACGAACTCAGCCCAGACGAAATTCGCGAATACCGTGGGACACTCAAAGAGCCGGGTAAAAATAGCCCATACCGTGAGCGCCTAATTGAAGACAACTTAGCATTATTCGAAAAAATGCGTGAAGGTGGTTTCGAAGAAGGAAAAGCGTGTTTGCGCGCGAAAATCGATATGGCATCCCCATTTATGGTGATGCGTGACCCAGTTTTATATCGTATTAAGTTTGCGGAACATCACCAATCTGGCAACAAATGGTGTATTTATCCAATGTATGACTTCACGCATTGTATTTCTGATGCATTAGAAGGCATTACGCATTCTTTATGTACGCTAGAGTTCCAAGATAACCGTCGTTTATATGATTGGGTTCTAGACAATATCACGATTGATTGCCATCCACGTCAGTACGAGTTTTCTCGTCTGAATTTGGAATACACGGTGATGTCTAAGCGTAAACTGAACCAATTAGTCACTGAAAAACATGTAAATGGTTGGGATGACCCACGTATGTTAACCATTTCAGGTTTACGTCGTCGTGGCTATACCGCAGCCTCTATTCGTGAATTTTGCCAACGTATTGGTGTTACTAAACAAGACAACAACGTTGAAATGGCCTCTTTAGAGTCTTGTATCCGTGATGACCTGAATGAGTCAGCACCGCGTGCAATGGCGGTTATCGACCCAGTTCGTGTGGTGATTGAAAACATGCCTGCTGGTGAAGAGATTTTAACAGCGCCAAACCATCCAAATAAACCGGAGATGGGTACGCGCCAAGTACCATTTAGCAATGAAATCTATATTGACCGCGCGGACTTCCGTGAAGAAGCGAATCGTCAATATAAACGTTTAGTCTTAGGTAAAGAAGTTCGTTTGCGTAATGCATACATCATTAAGGCAGAGCGTGTTGAAAAAGACGCTGATGGTAATATCACAACAATTTACTGTACTTATGATGCAGGCACATTGAATAAAGATCCAGCAGATGGCCGTAAAGTCAAAGGCGTTATTCATTGGGTTAGCGTCGCTCATGCATTACCGGCAGAAATTCGTCTGTATGACCGTTTGTTTACAGTACCAAACCCAGGTGCAGAAGACGATTTCTTATCGGTTATCAACCCTGAGTCGCTGGTTATTCGCCAAGGCTTTGTTGAGCCGAGCCTGAAAGGTGCTGTGGCAGAAAAGGCGTACCAATTTGAACGTGAAGGCTATTTCTGTGCTGACAACCGTTTAAGCAGCGCAGATCATTTAGTGTTTAATCGGACTGTGGGGTTGCGTGATACTTGGGCGAAGCTCGAGTCTAACTAAAATCCTCGTTATCCTTCGCGCTGTAGGTGTGTTAGCTTCACCCACTAGCCCTAGTCACATACTTATGTATGCTCCTAGGGTCTAGCGGTTTTGCTGCCTTCCTACAACACGAATGATTTAGAGGATTGCCCCTGACAAATAAATTATTTAGAGGGCTGTTCGAGAGCATTAGAACAAAAAAAGCCGTGATATTTCTAGTTAATATCACGGCTTTTTCTATGGATAATACGACTTACTGAGGTTTGTTATCCACTTTTTCTTTTAATAATTCATGCAGATATTCATTCGCGGAAGTCACATTTCCTTGTGCATCTTTGACTTGATACTCTTCACCCGTAACTGATGACTTTGAAGCAACGTTATCAATAAATTGTTCTGCAGTATTGAGGCGTTTCTCTGTTTTGCGTAATTTTAATCTCAAGTGAGACTCTGCATCGACAGCGGAATGTTCAGTACCATTACGGGTAAATGTAAGATTTTGCTGTTTACCAAGTGCTGCTAATAATGATTCAGTACGCATTTTTTCTTCAGGGCTTAATGCAAGGGCTTGAGTGGTAACAAAAACACTTAAAAAAAGTACTAATGCAGATGAAAAACGGTTTGATAGCTGGGTAGTAAGCATTTGCACGAATTTCTCTCCATAGAAATAAAGGTGAGAAAATTATAAGCAGACTTTTAATTTAAACTATCGGTAAGATTCTTAGAATTCAATTATTGATAGTTGATTAAGGCATAAAGCGATAACCAATCCCTGTTTCGGTTAATAAGTGAATAGGGCGAGCAGGGTCATTCTCCAGTTTTTGTCGTAGATGACCCATATAGATACGTAGGTAATGATTATGTTCCACATAATTAGGCCCCCACACTTGTAGTAACAAATGCCGTTGAGTCAATACTTTGCCACTGTTAGCCACCAGTTCACTGAGTAAACGAAACTCAATTGGGGTAAGGTGGAGCTCTTCACCTTGTTTGGTAACAATTCGATTAATAAAATCGATAGTGATATCCCCAAACTGGCATTTTGAGTTTTCTTGAGTAACTTTACCAAAACGCCGTAAAGCGACCCTAACACGAGCCAGTAATTCACTAATACCAAAGGGTTTTGTCAGGTAATCATCAGCGCCTGCATCCAATGCAGCCACCTTTTGTGATTCTTCTTCACGAGCGGATAAAACAATGATAGGAATACTACTCCACTGGCGTAGTTCACGAATCAAATTGAGTCCATCGCCATCAGGTAAGCCAAGGTCTAAAATCAATAAATCAGGTTGCCGCGTACCGGACTCAATGAGCCCGCGTTGGTAATTTTCCGCCTCAAAGACCTTCCAGCCTTCACCTTCCAGCGCCAAGCGAACAAAGCGACGGATTTCTTTTTCATCTTCAACAACTAGAATTTGATGGCTAGTACTCACAATATTGCTAATCCTTTATGTTTCTACTTCGATATCAGGTAGTTGCTTTAGGGGTAAGACAAAGTGGAAGCTGGCTCCACCTTTATTATTATTCTGCGCCCAAATTTCCCCTTCATGTAATTGAATTATAGCACGGCAAATAGCGAGCCCTAAGCCAACCCCTGGGATCGCTGACTCTTTTTGCGCTCGAGAAAATTTGTCGAAAATATTTTTTTCTTGCCCGTTTGGGATCCCATTGCTGGCATCCCATACTTCGATGTGAATTTTCTGACCTTCAACGGCAGCTCGAATACCAATCGGGGTATCGTTATGGCTGTATTTTACAGCATTTTCTAATAGATTGATTAGAACCCGTTCAATCAAATTAGCATCACAATAAAGTAATAAATCGGCTGGAATATCAATTTCTAAAGGGTGACTGTGTAAGGTGTAATCCAAAGTTCTAACGGCACTACTGGTAATTTCTTGCAGCGATTCCCACGCTAAATTGGGCTGAATACTACCAGATTGCAAGCGAGCCATATCCAATAAATTATTCACTAAACGCGAGGTGCTAAGCACTTGCTGGCGCATTTGGTTAACTTGCTCTGTAAGTGGTGAGTTTTCCGCAGATAAATTCAACATTAAAATTTCAGTTTGACCGAATAAAACGGTAAGCGGTGTTTTTAGGTCATGAGAAAGTGCAGCAAGTAACGAGTTTCTCAGTTGTTCACGTTCAATATCTAATTTGGCAGACTCAGCTTGTTTGGTCAGTTGTAGACGAGCAAGAGCACTAGCAATCAACCCCGTGAAGGTTTGCAGCATGCGTTGCTGCTCTGGGATCAATAACTGGCGCATATTTCTTGGCTCAATGGCAAGAACGGCAAGAGTTTGATCTGCTGTAGTGATCGGTTGTAATTGATAAGGAACACTTGGCAAAGTATCCGTACCAGCACCGGCTGGCTGGCGTTTATCAAAACTCCACTTAGCAATGGCTTTATCAATTTGCATTGCAGTGTAGCCATCACATTGTAACGGTGTTAATTGGCCATCCTCATCAGGTAATAATAAGCAACTTTTGGCTTGGAAGGCATTATTAAGGAAATGGTACCCTGTTTTACCGATATCATCTGTGGTGATAGCTTGTCCTAATTCTTTTGTCATTTCATATAGATGACGTGTCCGTTGTTCGCGATACCGAGCGATACGTGCTTGGTATCGCATACCCGCAGTTAGATTTCCCACAACAACCCCAACAATTAGCATCACCGTAAAAGTGACTAAATATTGCATGTCCATGATAGCAAGGGAAAAATGGGGTTGAACAAAGAACAGATCAAAACTGATCACGTTGACCAGCGCTGCAAAGACAGAGGGGCGTCGGCCATAAAATAATGCAATTAACACGACACCTAATAGATAGAGTGTCACGAGGTTGGCTTTGTCGAGAGCCAATAAAAAAGTGCGAGAAAATAAAGTGATAGTGGCGCACATTACAATAGCCATTAAATAGCCATTCATATCTGATCGCCATTTTTCAGAGAACGGCTTTCTTTCCGGCTCTTTATCCCACTCACTTTTCTCTTCAAGTGCGACGATCACTAAATCCAGATCAGGGCCGAGCTTACCAAGGCGATCGGCAAAGCCGGGGCGCCAATTGAGCTTAAACCATTTGTTTGATTTATCACGTCGGCCAATTAATATCTTTCCTAAATTATGTTCTCGTGCATAACGTAATATCGCTTTTTCTTCTGAAGGGTCGGATAACGTTGCCGTCTCTGCCCCTAAGTCTTGAGCAAGGCGTAACGCTTTTAAGATAGCTCTGCGCTGGGTTTCAGGTAGCTGATGAAGTGCAGGGGTTTCAACATAAACAGCATGCCAGACACTACCGAATTTTGCAGCAAGCCGAGCAGCTGTACGAACTAACTTTTCATTTCCCCTATTATGGCCGATGCATAGCAATAGCCCATCGCGGGTATGCCAAACAGGTGCTTGGCCTTTACCGCCGCGAAATTCACGCATTTGGTCATCAACTCGGTCAGCTGTACGGCGAAGTGCGAGCTCACGAAGTGCAATTAAATTTTCTTTGCGGAAAAAATGTTCAATGGCGCGTTCGGCTTGCCCTGGTATGTACACTTTGCCTTCTTTAAGGCGCTGTCGTAGATCGTCAGGAGGAAGGTCAACTAATACCACCTCGTCAGCAGCATCAAAAATATGATCTGGAACCGTTTCACGTACACGAATACCTGTAATGCTTCCAACAATATCATTCAGACTTTCAATGTGTTGAACGTTAATGGTTGTCAACACATCAATTCCGGCATCAAGCAATTCTTCGACATCTTGCCAGCGTTTAGGATGGCGGCTGCCATTGGGGTTACTAAATGCTAACTCATCCATTAAAATTATGGCTGGATGTCTAGCAATTGCAGCATCAATATCGAAGCCATTTAGGCGACGACCGTGATGAATAATGCGTCTGGGTGGCAATAGAGAAAGGCCGTCAAGTAGCGCGGCCGTTTCTTCTCTTTCATGGGTTTCTACTACGCCAATCAGCACATCTAGCCCTTGTGCTCTGAGTCTTTGTGCTTCTTGGAGCATGGCATACGTTTTTCCAACGCCTGCACAGGCCCCGAAAAAAATCTTTAATTTGCCTCGTCCAATTTCATTGGCTTTGGCCAAGAGTTCATCGGGGTTAGGGCGGAGAGGTTCCTGATTGTTCATCATAGCCCCTAGTGAGTTTGACTATTTATTTGTTGTTGATATTCATCAAGTGCTAAGTTCAGTTTTAGCACATTAATGACTGGTTCGCCTAAAAAGGGTAACAGTGCCTGTTCAGTATGTGTTTCTATCAATGATTTTACCGCATTCAATGGAATTTGCCTGCTTTTTGCAATGCGTGGCGCTTGGTATAACGCTGCATCAATAGCAATATTGGGGTCTAAGCCACTGGCAGACGTTGTGAGTAAATCCACGGGAATTGCACGACTGGCATCGGGATTTTCTGCGCGCAGTTGTTCACTGCGTTCAGTCATAACTTGTTGTAATAATGGATTGCTGACCGCTAAATTACTTCCACCAGAAGCTAATGCATTGTAGGGGCTATCAATAGTTGAGGAGGGGCGACCGTGAAAGTAGCGGACGTTACTCACATTTTGCCCGACCAAAGCTGAGCCAACAATACGCTCATCTTGAGTGAGCAAAGAGCCATTAGCCTGCCATGGAAAGAAAACATGAGCGAGGCCCGTTACCATTAATGGGTAGGCTATACCGGTAAAAAGAGTGAGTATTAATAGCATAATAATCGATGAACGGATCATATTCATAATCAATACCTTAAATCCCAAAGAGACTAATAAATAGATCAATGAGCTTGATCCCAATAAATGGCACAATCAGCCCGCCTAAACCATAAATACCTAAGTTACGTTGCAATAATGATTGTGAGCTCATTGGGCGATAATTAACCCCTTTAATTGCTAGAGGGATCAGGAAAATAATAATTAATGCATTAAAGATCACTGCGGAAAGAATTGCAGAGGCAGGTGAGTGCAAATGCATTACATTTAATGCGTTAAGTTGTGGCCATGTTACGGCGAAGGCCGCAGGAATAATCGCAAAGTATTTAGCAATATCATTGGCAATACTGAACGTCGTTAATGAACCACGGGTCATCAGCATTTGTTTACCAATATGCACCACTTCAATCAGCTTGGTTGGGTTAGAATCTAAATCCACCATATTACCGGCTTCTTTTGCTGCTTGGGTACCAGAGTTCATTGCCACTGCGACATCCGCTTGCGCCAGTGCTGGCGCATCGTTGGTGCCGTCACCTGTCATGGCAACCAAACGGCCTTCAGTTTGATATTGGCGGATCAACGCGAGTTTGGCTTCCGGTGTAGCCTCTGCAAGGAAATCATCCACTCCTGCTTCAGCTGCAATTGCCGCGGCTGTTAAATGGTTATCCCCTGTGATCATCACAGTTTTGATACCCATACTGCGCATTTGGGCAAAGCGTTCTTTCATACCCCCTTTGACGATATCTTTTAATGCAACAACACCTAAAACCGTCTTATTATCAACCACCACAAGTGGAGTTCCACCTAAATGGGCTACTTTTTCGACCAGTTGATCCGCTTCAACAGGGAATTTACCTTGGTTAGCTTCAATATAACGGCGGATCGCATCAGCAGAACCTTTGCGGATCATCCGTTCGCCAATATTGACTCCACTCATACGTGTCATCGCGGAGAAAGGAACAAAGGTTGCATTCAGGGCATGAATGTCTCTTTCGCGTAAATTGAACTTTTGTTTCGCTAGCACCACAATGCTGCGCCCTTCAGGTGTCTCATCAGCTAAAGAAGACAATTGTGCGGCATCAGCCAGTTGCTGTTCAGTGATACCCGTTAGCGGTAAAAATTCGGAGGCTTGGCGGTTTCCCAGTGTAATTGTCCCCGTTTTATCGAGTAATAGAACGTCAACGTCTCCTGCTGCTTCCACTGCGCGACCGCTGGTGGCAATCACATTTGCCCCTAACATGCGGCTCATCCCTGCCACGCCGATAGATGAAAGCAAGCCGCCAATGGTGGTTGGAATTAAACAGACTAATAGGGCAATCAATACTAAAATAGAAACCGCATCGCCAGCACCTGCATAATCTGCGGCAAAAAGGGTAAAAGGGTACAAAGTTGCACAAACGAGGACGAAAATTATCGTGAGTGCAGTTAACAAAATAGTGAGTGCGATTTCATTGGGTGTTTTACGGCGTTGCGCACCTTCAACCATGGAAATCATTCTATCTAAGAAGGTTTCACCGGGGTTAACGGTACATTCCACGATCAGCCAATCGGAAAGTACGCGAGTTCCCCCTGTTACAGAGGAAAAATCTCCACCGGATTCACGGATCACAGGGGCGGACTCCCCAGTGATTGCGCTTTCGTCCACCGAAGCACCGCCTTCGATGACTTCACCGTCACATGGAATGGTTTCTCCTGCACGGATCAACACTATATCGCCTTTACGTAACTGGTCTGAACTCACTATTTCTTGGCTCGCATCCAGTGAGGGCAAAGCTAAACGCGTTGCGCTACTTTGTTGTTTAACGCCTTTTAAGCTTTGGGCTTGTGCTTTACTTCGCCCTTCAGCAAGTGCTTCTGCAAAGTTGGCAAAAATAACTGTAAACCATAGCCAAAAGGTGATCATTCCACTGAACCAAGCACTGCCTTGTGTGTAATCCATTACCATGGCTAACCAGAGAAACGTAGTGATAATACTGCCAATAAAAACTATAAACATCACCGGGTTACGCCATTGTGCTTGTGGTGTACATTTTTTGATAGACTCAAAAATAGACTGCTTGATTAGCTTATTATCGAATAATTTAATATTTTTATTGTTCATATTTTCCTCCTCATCAACCCGCAAAACCAATGTGTAATTGTTCAGCAATTGGACCTAAAGCAAGGGCTGGTACAAAGGTTAGGGCACCAATGAGAAGCACAGTGAAAATCAGTAACCCAATGAATAAAGGGCCTGTCGTTGGTAAAGTGGCGTGGCTTTGGGCTTGTGGTTTTTTATTGGCCATAGACCCCGCGATTGCTAGAACAGGAAGAATGACACCAAAGCGACCGATAAACATAGCTATTGCAAGTAGCACATTGTAGTACGGGGTATTTGTGCTGAGACCTGCAAAAGCGCTACCATTATTATTGGCAGCAGAAGAAAAAGCATATAACACTTCACTAAACCCATGAGCGCCTGGATTTAAAATCCCTGCCCGCCCAGCTTCGCTCATTAATGAAATAGTTGTACCTAGCAGCACTAAGGTTGGGGTGACCAAAATTGCCAGTGCAACCATTTTCATTTCACGCACTTCGATTTTTTTACCGAGGTATTCAGGGGTTCGGCCAATCATCAGGCCAGCAAGGAATACAGCAAGTAGCACAAATAGCAACATACCGTATAAACCTGAACCGACACCACCAAATACGACTTCACCAATTTGCATTAACCACATTGGTACCATCCCGCCCATTGCGGTAAAGGAGTCATGCATTGCGTTAACCGCACCACAAGATGCCGCGGTGGTAACGACGGCAAATAAAGCGGAGCCAACAATACCGAAGCGACTCTCTTTTCCTTCCATATTGGCGGAGCTCGTTGCGTGTAGTTCGGTTAAAAATGGGTTTCCCACATATTCCGCTTTAACCACGACGATGGCAGCAACTACAAAAATGATCCCCATAACCCAGAGTAAAGTGTGGCCTTGTTTGTTGTTACCAACAACACGGCCAAAAGCAAAGCAAAGCGCGGTAGGAATGAGGAAAATCGCTAACATCTGTACAAAATTACTGAGTGCCGTTGGGTTTTCAAAAGGATGTGATGAGTTAGAGCCAAAAAATCCACCGCCATTTGTGCCGAGCAATTTTATCGCTTCCTGTGATGCAACGGGCCCCATAGGGAGTAGCTGTTCACTGCTATCTAAAGGATGAATAAGTAAATAACTGGAAAAATTTTGAATAACACCTTGGCTGACAAAAAAGAGCGCCAAAATAACCGCTAAAGGGAAGAGTAAATACACCGTAATTCGGTAAATATCTAACCACGCATTGCCGACAGTTTTACTGCCATGGCGTGAAAAAGCACGAATAATTGCGAAGGCAACGGCAAGCCCTGTGGCAGCAGACAGGAAGTTTTGGACTGTCAGCCCTGCCATTTGGCTTAAATAGCTTAATGTATTTTCGCCACTATAGGCTTGCCAGTTTGTATTAGTAATAAAACTAACCGCGGTATTGAAGGCTAAGTCCCAGCTCATTCCCCCAAAATGTTGTGGATTAAGCGGTAAATAGCCTTGATTCATTAAAATAGCGAATAATAGAATAAAACCTAAAAAATTAAATAATACAATCGCTAAGGCATATTGCTGCCAATTCATCTCAGCCATGTGTCTTCCCGGCTGTTTGACACCTGTTAAACGCCAAAGTAGGGATTCACTGGCTTCTAATCGACGGGGTATGTCATTGTCGATTAACCGAGCAATACCATTACCTAAAGGTTTTGCTAAGATGAATAGGATCAGTAAAAAGCTACCTAAAAATAGCAATGTGGTAGTCGCCATATCAGAAATCCTCCGCGTTAAGCAGGGCATAAATCAGATACGCTAGCAGTAAAACGACGAGAACTGCCCCAGTAATGGAAAGTAATGACACAGTGTTTTCTCCTTATTATTTCCATGTGATAAGGCTAAAGGGTTCACTGTAAAGAAGCTGATAAAAAGCACGGGCTGGGTGTAAAAAAAGTATAAAAATGACGATTTATTTGCTTGAAAGAGTACGTGGTTATCTCTGAAGGGAATTGCCAATTGTTATGTGATTGTGATTTTTATGTTTATATAAAACATAATTCGGTTAAATTATGTAGTAAAAATACGGAATGGTCCGTTTTTTTAGTCATATTTACATTTAAAGTGGTCAGATGAGTGGTTTTATTACACAATTTGCGATATTCTATTCACAGTCAATATTTTTCATATTATCTGCTCGGTTTTAGTCGCTCTTTACTACTGTGTTAATGGGAAATGTGTGTTAATGGGGAATGATAGAGCAACGCTGGGATCGACAAATAAAGTGGCAACTGAAGGAGGATATCGATGTCCACATATCGCGAATATTCCCGTAATCAGGTACTTGCACGCCGCACTGCTGCTGTAACAGCTGGCATTATTGCGTTTCCGGTTATGGTTTTTTATCCAAAAAGAGCAAAATTTTATAGCCATTTACATAAGGTTTGGGCTAAGACTAGCGATAAACCCGTTTGGTTAGAACGCTCAGAGACAACACTGGAAAGTCATCGCTAATTTAGAGTTGAGTCCCCGGTAATAACCCCTACAATGTTGAATTGTGGGGGTTTTGTTTTTTTATCTTCCATTCTTTATTTTATGATCAGTTATTTTCCATGGGGCAATACCTGCGATTTGCTCTAAATAACACAGAAAAAAATCATGTTTCCGTTTATGCTTATTGATTATCAGTTAATTACGTTCAAACTGGTGGGTAAACAGTTTAGCTGTGCAGTAAAAAGGACAATATAATGCATAACTTAAGATTAGAAGAAATCATTAATGATGAATTGAAAGTTAGTGAGTTCCAAGATTTTGCACCGAATGGATTGCAAGTTGAAGGGCGGCCACATGTACATAAAATCATCACCGGTGTGACAGCTTGCCAAGCATTGCTAGATGCCGCTGTTGAAAAGAAAGCCGATGCCATCATTGTTCACCATGGCTATTTTTGGAAAAATGAGCCAGCCATTATCAAAGGGATGAAAAAAAATCGCTTAAAAACATTATTAGCGAATGATATCAACCTATATGGTTATCACCTCCCATTAGATGCGCACCACAAATTAGGTAATAATACCCAGCTTGCTTATATTATGGGGGTGCAGGTGAATGGCCAAATCGACCCATTAATGCCATTTGGTTTTTTTGACCAACCCATTACGCCTTCAGAGTTAACGTCTCGTTTAGAAACTCGTCTTGGCCGTAAAGTCCTGCATTGTGGTGATAATGCAAAAGAAGAAATTCGCCAAATCGCATGGTGTACAGGGGGAGGGCAAGGCTTCATCCTACAAGCAGCTGAATTTGGTGTAGATGCTTTTGTAACAGGGGAAGTTTCTGAGCAAACCATTCATATAGCAAGGGAAATGGGGATCCATTTCTACAGCGCAGGGCATCACGCAACGGAGCGTTATGGGATCAAGGCGTTGACTAAGTGGCTCGTAGATGAACATGGGTTAGATGCCGAATTTATCGATATCGATAACCCTGCCTAATCTTCTTCGTCTTTCAAACCACAGCGTTGTTGGCTGCATTCGTGAACCCTAGTCACATACTTGTGTATGTTCCTAGGGCTTCACTCTTTTGCCGCCTAGCTGTGATTCGAAATACTTAGAAGATTGATAATCTATTGAAAATAAAAATAAAAATAGCTATTGGGTTCGGTATTTTAACGATGCGAAAACTAATACTGCACTTGAAATAGTTAACACTAAACCTAAGTGTTGGCTCCAGCCAGCGACCATTAGACCGATGGCGAGTCCGATGTAGTAAAATAAACCTAAAATTGCGCCAGCGGTGCCTTTTCTGTCACCATAACGGTTTAATGCATGGGCAAGTATGTTCGGGATCGCAATTCCGTAACCAATAACGACTCCGATAACGGGTAAAACGAACCAAATTGAATCCATTAGCACAAAAACCAAACAGCCACTCACCAAGGAAATCACGCTAGACAGTTTTACAAGCTGCTCAGATGTGTGTTTTTTAGCCAATAAATAGCGATTTGATATCGAACCTAAACCAACCCCAAGCGCTAATAATATCCCTGTTAATCCAAACTGTTGTTGAGTGAGCATTAATTGTTCAAAACTGAATGGAGCCAGCTGATAATAGCTAAATAAATTAATATTGAAAAATGCTATCAAGATCACATTTCTAGCAATTTCTTTATCAGCGATCATGCGTAAAAATGTCTCAATAAATGAGACTTGCGTCACGTTTTCAGGCTTGGTCTCAGGTAAACGACAGGCTGACCAGAGAAAAAGCACCACAGCTAAAATAGCTAAGCCGATAAAAACGGTTCGATAACCGCCAAAACTGACGAGTCCAGCACCAGATAACATTCCCAACGCAGGGCTGATTGCTAAAGCAACACCCATGATAGAAAAAACTTTCGCTAATTCATGGCCTTGGTAGCTATCACGCATAGCGGTTTGTGTACCGATTGAACCGACGGCAGCGCCAAATGCAGACAACATTCTCATTAATAATAATAAATAAAAATGTGTGACAAATAATGCACCAACAGACGCAATACCGTAAATCAATAAACCCGCCAAAATAGTCGGGCGACGCCCTAAGGTGTCACACATACGTCCCCAAAACACCACGCCTAATGCAAAAGCAAAGAAATAAAGCGACAGTGTTTGTGAAGCTTGTTCCGCATTTACTGAGAAAGCGCTGGCAATATCAGTGAGAGCGGGGCTGTATATGGTTTCCACAATTTGAGGAAACATCATTAAGGCAACAGCAAGCCATAATGAAAGAGGGTGTTTCATACTTTTTCCTACCAATCGACTAAAAATAAAGGGTCTAATTAGATACAACGATTTAATAGCAGGTAGTTTAGTGTTATTTTCATTGTCTTATTACAATAATAAAGACTATAAATATCAAAAAAGAGACATTATGGCTTGGCTAAATCAAACAGATAAATTTCAAACTCATTGGTATCGTGCGCCAGTATTGGGGATCGCGGCAAAAATGGGGCAGCATGACTCTGGTTTTCATAAACATGAAATGGGGCAGCTTTTGTTTACACAACAAGGGTGTATACGAATTTCACTGGAAAATCGCCTGTCTTTGCTTCCCCCTGGTAGAGTGGCTTGGATCCCTCCATTTGTTCTTCATCGGGCACAAATGCAGGCATCCGTGGGGTATCGATCGGTTTATTTATCAGAAGAATATGCCAAAAAAATCGGGAACGATGTGGTTATTTTGAATATTTCCCCATTACTAAGGGAAGTGCTAGAACGTATTGCTATTGCTCCGTTTGAGAGTGATTGGCAGCAGGGGCGTTTGGCCAACTTATTACCGGTATTTATCGATGAGCTACAAAGTGCAGCTTTAGAGCCAACACTGTTGCCATTACCGCAAGATAGACGCTTTAAAGGGATTGATATCGAGCAATTACCACCGAATTTAAACCAGTTAGCGCAGACTATCGGTGCGAGTGAGAAAACAATCACGCGTATTTTCTTGAAAGAAACAGGCATGACATTTCAAACATGGCGACAACAATGGCGGTTTATTAAAGCGATTGAGTTGCTTGCACAAGAAAAACCTTATCACTATATTATTCAAGAGCTTGGTCTAACAAGTGATAGCGCGTTTATCAGTTTTTTCCGCAAAATGAGCGGGATGACACCAAGGGAATATCAACAGCAGTAAGCTAAATGACATCAGTAAAAAAGAAAAAAGCCCCGAAAATTCGAGGCCTTAGCATATGTAGGGTTCAGATTTAATTAAATATTATTTTTTTGCTAATTCAGAGTTGAATTCACGTTTGTCATAGCCGGTATATAGCTGGCGAGGACGAGCAATTTTCAGGCCGTCATCGTGCATTTCATTCCAATGTGCAATCCAGCCAATGGTACGTGCAATGGCAAAAATAACAGTAAACATTGAAGATGGAATACCCATTGCTTTCAAGATGATACCTGAGTAGAAGTCAACGTTCGGGTACAGTTTTTTCTCAATGAAATACGGGTCGTTCAATGCGATACGTTCCAGCTCCATAGCGACTTCCAGCAAGCTGTCATTCAAGCCAAGTTCATTTAGAACTTCATGGCAAGTTTCACGCATTACCGTTGCACGTGGATCATGGTTTTTATAAACACGGTGACCGAAGCCCATCAAGCGGAAAGAGTCATTTTTGTCTTTAGCGCGCTCGATAAATGCAGGAATGTGCTCAACAGTTTGGATCTCTTCCAACATACGTAAGCAAGCTTCGTTAGCACCGCCGTGAGCAGGCCCCCACAGTGAAGCGATACCTGCCGCGATACAAGCAAATGGGTTTGCACCGGATGAACCCGCAGTACGTACAGTCGAGGTTGAAGCGTTTTGTTCGTGGTCAGCGTGTAGGATTAAGATACGATCCATTGCGCGTTCTAAAACAGGATTAACTGTGTATTCTTCACATGGTGTCGAGAACATCATATGCAAGAAATTACCCGCGTATGACAGGTCATTACGTGGATAAACAAAAGGTTGGCCAATTGAATATTTGTAACACATCGCTGCGACTGTTGGCATTTTCGACAGCAGACGATAAGCCGTAATTTCACGGTGGCGTGGGTTGTTAACATCTAATGCATCGTGATAGAAAGCTGCTAGTGCGCCAGTAACACCGCATAATACAGCCATTGGGTGTGAGTCACGGCGGAAACCATTAAGCATGCGAGTAATTTGCTCATGGATCATGGTATGGCGAGTCACCGTATTTTTAAATACGTCATATTGTTCTTGAGTTGGTGCTTCACCGTATAGCAGGATATAACAAACTTCGAGATAAGAGGCTTCAGTGGCGAGTTGATCGATAGGGAAACCACGGTGCAACAGGATGCCTTGATCACCATCGATATAGGTGATTTTTGATTCACAGGATGCAGTAGAAGTAAAACCAGGGTCGTAGGTAAAAAACCCTTTAGAACCTAAAGTTCGGACATCGATAACGTCTTGACCAATCGTTGGGCTTAAAATATCTAGGTCAATATCACCCTTACTACCAGTCGTTAGCTTAGCTTTGTTATCAGCCATTACGGTCTCCTTAGCGCTTGATAATCGACACCCAACAACCCAGAAGCTCAGCGTTATACTGTGTCTTCATGCATTGTTCTACCGGTATGCTTTGGAAATCAGCTCGCTATCACATAAAACCTGAAATCTGAGACCGACGACAATGTAATTAGGTTGTTTATGAGTGTGTAGATGTTATGTTCTTTTTGTTGTTTTCCCTACAATATCATTATTTGTGGTAAGGGGAACAACTTTCATAACTTTTGTTATTAATACCCATCATAGTTCAAATTGAAGAGTACTTAACATTGCAACATTCACGTTTTTTTCTTTTTACGATGAAGTGTCAACAGCACCGTTAAGATAATTCTGCCAGACCTATATGTAAGATAAATGTTGAATCATTGTCAAATAAGATAAGCACATTTATACAAAATGTTTAAATCGTGATCCCTCTCACTGTTCGGGCTAAATGTCTCCAAACATTTTGTGTGGGAATTGTAATGGCATTGTGAAGACTTTATACTAGCGGCAGGTCTCCGGATTACCCTGTAGTAGGAGTTCCCAGCGTGATCAGTATGCAACTTTATTTAAACATGATGGATTAGAGTTTGTGTTAAGTTGCATTTTGTACCCCTGTCGCTGTCTGATTTCCACCCCAGGTCCGGAGGATGGAAAATAATAAAGAGCTGTGTGGGCAAAATTGTGAAAAAACAAAGACCTGTCAACCTTGATTTGCAGACGATTCACTTCCCGATCACTGCAATATCTTCGATCTTGCACCGTGTCTCTGGCGTCATTACTCTCATCGCAGTTGGTATTCTGCTTTGGTTGTTAGGGACATCTCTCTCCTCTCCAGAAGGTTTTCAATACGCGTCTGAAATAATGACTGGCTTTTTTGCTAAGTTCATTCTTTGGGGCATCTTGACAGCTTTGGCTTACCACATTTGTGGTGGTATTCGTCATATGCTAATGGATTTCGGTTGTGTTGATGAAACGCTTGCTGCTGGTAACTCATCTGCAAAAATTACATTTGTCATTACCGTGATTTTAGCAATTCTGGCGGGGATTTTAGTATGGTAAGTAATGCTTCAGCTTTAGGCCGTACTGGTATCCAGGACTGGCTATTAATCCGTGGTTCTGCGATTGTCATCGCGCTCTACGTACTCTACATTGTTGGTTTTGTTGCTATTAATGACATTACCTATGACGTCTGGCGTGGCTTTTTTGCCTCTTCTGTGACGAAAGTATTCACTATCCTCACGTTGTTCTCGATTCTTGTTCATGCGTGGATTGGCATGTGGCAAGTGCTGACTGACTACGTTAAACCTTTAGCAATTCGTTTAGTATTGCAACTGGCTATCGTTGTAGGTCTGTTGGCTTATTTAATTTACGGAACAATTGTTGTGTGGGGTGCATAAATGAATCTGCCAATCAGAGAGTTTGACGCTATCGTTATCGGTGCGGGTGGCGCAGGTATGCGCGCAGCACTTCAAATTTCACAGATGGGCCTATCTTGTGCGCTTCTGTCAAAAGTTTTTCCAACTCGTTCTCATACTGTATCAGCGCAAGGTGGTATCACGGTTGCTTTAGGTAACACGCATCCTGATAACTGGGAATGGCATATGTATGACACCGTTAAAGGTTCCGACTACATCGGTGACCAAGACGCTATCGAATACATGTGTAAAACAGGGCCAGAGGCTATCCTCGAATTAGAACATATGGGGTTACCGTTCTCGCGCCTTGATGATGGAAGTATTTATCAACGTCCATTTGGTGGTCAGTCTAAAAACTTCGGTGGTGAGCAAGCTGCGCGTACTGCAGCTGCAGCTGACCGTACTGGCCATGCACTGTTACATACCTTGTATCAGCAGAACTTAAAAAACCACACAACCATTTTTTCTGAATGGTATGCCCTTGATTTAGTTAAAAACCAAGACGGCGATGTTGTAGGTTGTACTGCAATTTGTATGGAAACAGGCGAACTGGTTTATTTCAAAGCGAAAGCAACTATTTTAGCAACGGGTGGTGCGGGTCGTATTTACCAATCAACCACTAACGCACACATCAATACGGGTGATGGCGTGGGAATGGCTGCTCGTGCAGGTGTTCCACTGCAAGATATGGAAATGTGGCAATTCCACCCTACGGGGATCGCTGGCGCGGGTGTTCTCGTGACAGAAGGTTGTCGTGGTGAAGGTGGTTACTTGTTGAATAAAGACGGCGAGCGTTTCATGGAGCGCTATGCGCCGAACGCGAAAGACCTTGCGGGTCGTGACGTTGTTGCGCGCTCAATCATGATTGAAATTCGTGAAGGTCGTGGTTGTGATGGCCCATGGGGTCCACACGCCAAGCTGAAACTGGATCACTTAGGAAAAGATGTTCTGGAATCTCGTTTACCGGGTATCCTTGAATTATCTCGTACCTTTGCTCACGTTGACCCAATCAAAGAGCCAATCCCTGTTATTCCTACCTGTCATTACATGATGGGCGGTATTCCAACGAAAGTGACGGGTCAAGCTCTGCGTTATAACGAAAAAGGCGAAGATGAAGTCATTCCTGGTCTGTTTGCGGTCGGTGAAATTGCCTGTGTATCAGTACATGGTGCTAACCGCTTAGGGGGTAACTCACTTCTCGACTTAGTGGTATTTGGTCGCTCAGCGGGTCTGCACTTGAAAGAATCCATCATGGAGCAAGGTTCAATGCGTGATGCATCTGAATCTGATATTGATGCAGCGATGACACGTTTTAACCGTTGGGAAGGTGCACGCACGGGTGAAGACCCAACTGAAATCCGTAAAGCACTGCAAACCTGTATGCAGCATAACTTCTCGGTATTCCGTGAAGGTGATGCAATGGCGAAAGGTTTAGAAGAGCTGAAAGTGATCCGTGAGCGTCTGCAAAATGCACGCCTTGATGATACTTCGACTGAATTTAATACTCAGCGTATCGAATGTTTAGAACTGGATAACCTGATGGAAACGGCTTATGCAACGGCACAAGCTGCAAACTTCCGTACAGAAAGTCGTGGTGCGCATAGCCGCTTTGACTACCCAGAACGAGATGATGCGAATTGGTTATGTCACTCATTATATTTACCGCAATCTGAAACGATGACGCGTCGTGAAGTCAACATGCAGCCAAAACTGCGTGAAGCCTTCCCACCGAAAATTCGTACCTACTAATGCGTGGTGTTAATCCAGTTGCGGAGAAATAAACTATGAAATTACAATTTTCGATTTATCGCTACAATCCTGATGTGGACAACGCACCACGTATGCAAGATTACACGCTAGAAGTTCCTGAAGGGCGTGACATGATGTTGCTGGATGCGTTAATCCAAATCAAAGAGCAAGACCCAACACTCTCTTTCCGTCGTTCTTGTCGTGAAGGGGTATGTGGTTCCGATGGCCTGAACATGAACGGTAAAAACGGGTTGGCGTGTATTACGCCATTATCTGCTTTAATCCGTGGTGGGAAGAAAATTGTCATTCGTCCATTACCGGGTCTGCCTGTTGTGCGTGACCTGATTATCGATATGACTCAGTTCTATACCCAATACGAAAAAATTCGTCCATATCTGATTAATGATAACAAGAACCCACCAGCGCGTGAGAATTTACAAACTCCTGCACAACGTGAAAAACTCGATGGTTTATATGAGTGTATTTTGTGTGCTTGTTGTTCGACTTCTTGCCCATCGTTTTGGTGGAATCCAGACAAGTTTATCGGGCCTGCAGGCTTGTTGGCAGCGTATCGCTTCTTAATTGATAGCCGTGATACTGAAACCGATTCACGATTAGATGATCTGAACGACGCTTTTAGTGTCTTCCGCTGTCATAGCATCATGAATTGTGTCAATGTATGCCCTAAAGGGCTAAATCCAACGAAAGCTATCGGTCATATTAAATCTATGTTACTAAAACATAGCGCTTAATTATGCATATTTAACCCACAGTGCTCAGGTGCTGTGGGTTAAAAGAGAAATAGCACAAAATAAAAACATAAGTAAAAAGAAACGCGTAAAGTAAAAGCAGTAATAGGTTTTTAATGCGCGGAAGCTCACAAAAGCACGAAAACGAAATACCAACAAAGGGCGTCAGAAAGTAACATTGTCACCCATAAAAAGTAGTACTTATTAAAACGTTGTCATTACAAAAGCGTAAAAAAGTGAAAGCAAAGAAAGTAACAGTAAAAAGTAGAAAAAATAGCCAACTGCAAAAGATGAAGACGACAGCCCAAGCATAGGGGCCTTTAAAAACCGCAGCCAGTTTTTAAAGGTTCCTTAAAAGGGAAACCCTTACTGATAAAGGGCCTCCCAAAGAGAGAACATGCATAAAGCACGTCCAAGAGAACCTTTATCGAGGTCGCTTAAATGCGGCAATTAGTTAACCACGGCGAAAACTAAAGCTTTAAAAGCTTAAGGGATCACAATGCAGAACGGCGTAATGAAGGACTGGCTGGATTCAAGCTTTCTGGCAGGCGCGAACCAGACTTATATAGAACAGCTCTATGAAGATTATCTGACTGACCCTAACTCTGTCGATGCCGAGTGGAAAGCAATTTTTGAGCAACTTCCTGGTGCAGCACTAGGCACTAGCGGTGAACAATTCCACTCCCAAGCGCGCGATTACTTCCGCCGCTTAGCAAAAGACTCTACACGTTATCACACCTCTGTTAGCGATCCAGCTATCGACGCAAAACAAGTTAAAGTTTTGCAATTAATCAATGCGTTCCGCTTCCGCGGGCACCAAAATGCGAATCTTGATCCGTTAGGTCTTTGGAAACGTGAATCTGTTCCAGATTTAGACCCAGCATTCCACAACCTGACGAAAGAAGACTTCAACGAAACCTTCAACGTGGGTTCATTTGCGATTGGCAAAGAAACCATGAAGCTGAGTGAGCTATATGACCACCTGAAACGTATTTATTGCGGTTCTATTGGTGCAGAATATATGCATATCACGAATACAGAAGAAAAACGTTGGATCCAACAGCGTCTTGAGTCTGTTGATGTTTCTAAAATTTTCTCAGTAGAAGAGAAAAAACGCTTCTTAGCTGAATTAACGGCAGCTGAAGGGCTTGAGCGTTACATCGGGGCTAAATTCCCAGGTGCAAAACGTTTCTCATTGGAAGGTGGTGATTCACTGATCCCAATGCTGAAAGATTTAATCCACCACGCAGGCAAGCAAGATACCCGTGAAGTTGTTTTGGGTATGGCTCACCGTGGTCGTTTAAACGTTCTAGTTAATATCTTAGGTAAAAAACCGGGCGAATTATTTGATGAGTTCGCGGGTAAACATAAAGACCACTCAAGCGCGGGTGATGTTAAATATCACCAAGGTTTCTCCTCTGACTTTGAAACCGCAGGCTCTCGTGTTCACTTAGCGCTAGCATTTAACCCGTCTCACCTTGAGATTGTTAGTCCAGTGGTTATCGGCTCAGTGCGCGCACGTCGTGACCGTCTGGATGAAGGCCGCAGCAACATGGTTCTGCCAATTACCATTCATGGTGACTCAGCAGTAACTGGCCAAGGTGTTGTACAAGAAACACTGAACATGTCTCAAGCTCGTGGTTATGAAGTTGGCGGTACGATGCGTATCGTGATTAACAACCAAATTGGTTTCACGACTTCAAATCCAAAAGATACACGTTCAACAGAATACTGCACAGATATCGTGAAGATGGTGCAGGCACCAATTTTCCACGTGAATGCGGATGACCCAGAAGCAGTGTCTTTCGTGACTCGTTTAGCGCTTGATTTCCGTAACACGTTCAAACGCGATGTTATGATTGATTTAGTCTGTTATCGCCGCCATGGCCATAACGAAGCGGATGAGCCAAGTGCAACTCAGCCTGTGATGTATCAAAAAATCAAACAGCACCCAACACCACGTAAAATTTATGCAGATCGTTTAATTGCAGAAAACGTATTAAGTGCTAATGATGTTACTGAAATGGTTAATCTGTATCGCGATGCGTTAGATGCAGGTAACTGTGTGGTTGAAGAGTACCGTGAAATGGGGCTGAACTCATATACATGGGCTCCATATTTAAACCATGAATGGGATGCATCCTATAAATCAACAGTTGATATTAAACGCTTAACGGATCTGGCTGTTAAAGTCAGCACTATCCCAGAAGGCGTGGTTGCGCAATCTCGTGTTGAGAAAATTTATACCGACCGTGCCGAAATGGCAAAAGGTGAGAAATTACTCGACTGGGGCGCGGCTGAAACTTTAGCGTACGCAACGTTAGTTGATGAAGGTATTCCTGTGCGTTTGTCCGGTGAAGACGCAGGCCGTGGTACATTCTTCCACCGTCATGCAGTTATTCACAACCAAACAAATGGTTCAGTTTACGTTCCACTGCAAAATATCCATAACGGACAAGGCGTCTTTAATGTTTGGGACTCTGTTCTGACTGAAAACGCGGTATTAGCATTCGAATATGGCTATGCCACTACTGAGCCTCGTGCGCTGACTATTTGGGAAGCCCAATTTGGTGACTTTGCTAACTGTGCTCAAGTGGTTATCGACCAATTTATTAGCTCTGGTGAGCAAAAATGGGGTCGTATGTGTGGTCTGGTAATGCTACTGCCTCATGGTTATGAAGGTCAGGGGCCAGAGCACTCATCTGCACGTTTAGAACGTTACCTGCAACTGTGTGCTGACCAAAACATGCAAGTGTGTGTGCCGTCAACACCTGCTCAGGTTTATCACATGTTGCGTCGCCAAGCCTTACGTGGCATGCGCCGTCCTCTGATTGTGATGTCACCAAAATCTCTGTTACGTCACCCATTAGCGGTCTCTAGCATGGAAGAATTGGCAAACGGTACATTCGAGCCAGTTATCGGTGAAATAGATGATATCAATCCGAAAAATGTGAAACGCGTCGTTATGTGTTCAGGTAAAGTCTATTACGATCTGTTAGAACAACGTCGTAAAAATGAACAAACTGACGTGGCTATCGTGCGTATCGAACAGTTATATCCGTTCCCACACGAAGATATCCAAAAAGCGTTGGCGCAATTTACTGATGTAAAAGACTTTGTATGGTGTCAAGAAGAGCCATTAAACCAAGGTGCTTGGTATTGCAGTCAACATAACTTCCGTGAAGCTATCCCAACAGGGGCAACTTTACGTTATGCAGGTCGAGCTGCTTCTTCATCTCCAGCAGTTGGCTATACGTCCGTACACCAGGAACAACAGAAAGCCCTGGTTAATGACGCTTTGAACATTGAATAATTAAAGGATAGAAAATGAGTAGCGTAGAAATTCTTGTTCCCGATCTTCCTGAGTCCGTTGCAGATGCTACGGTTGCCACATGGCATAAAAAACCAGGTGACAGTGTTCAGCGTGACGAAGTACTGGTTGAGATCGAAACAGATAAAGTCGTATTAGAAGTTCCTGCAAGTGAAGCTGGTGTATTAGAAGCTATCGTTGAAGATGAAGGTGCAACGGTATTGTCTAAGCAATTACTGGGTCGCATTCGTTTAGGCGATAGCACAGGTATTCCTGCTGAAGTGAAAGAAGCACAAGAGTCAACACCTGCACAGCGTCAAACGGCAAGTTTAGAAACTGAAAGCAATGATGCTCTGACCCCTGCGATCCGTCGTTTGATTGCAGAGCACGACTTAAACCCAGCTGACATCAAAGGTACGGGTGTTGGTGGTCGTTTAACGCGTGAAGATGTTGAAAAACATTTAGCTGCAAATAAATCTGCGGCACCTGCGGCGAAAGCCCCAGCGGCTCCACAAGCGCCTTTAGCACACCGTAGCGAAAAACGTGTTCCAATGACGCGTTTACGTAAACGTATTGCTGAGCGCTTGTTAGAAGCGAAAAACACGACCGCCATGTTGACGACCTTTAACGAAGTCAATATGCAACCAATCAAAGACTTACGTAAACAATATGGCGAAGTATTCGAAAAACGTCATGGTGTTCGTTTAGGCTTTATGTCTTTCTATGTGAAAGCTGCGGTTGAAGCACTGAAACGCTACCCAGAAGTGAATGCTTCTATTGATGGCGATGATGTGGTTTACCATAACTATTTCGATATCAGTATTGCGGTTTCAACACCACGTGGTTTGGTAACACCAGTTCTGCGTGATGTCGATGCAATGAGCATGGCAGATATCGAGAAGAAAATTAAAGAACTGGCTGTTAAAGGTCGTGACGGTAAATTAACTGTCGAAGACTTAAGTGGTGGTAACTTCACTATCACTAACGGTGGCGTATTTGGTTCTCTGATGTCTACACCTATCATTAACCCACCACAGAGCGCGATTTTAGGCATGCATGCCATTAAAGACCGCCCTATGGCTGTAAATGATAAGGTAGAGATTCTTCCTATGATGTATTTAGCACTGTCTTATGACCACCGTTTAATCGATGGTAGTGAGTCAGTTGGCTTCTTAGTCGCTATCAAAGATATGCTGGAAGATCCAACTCGTTTACTGCTGGACGTATAGCAACATAACAGGGCAGGGTACAACTTGCCCGGTCTGAAGTAACCGATGCAACCCGTTCGCGGGTTGCTAAATCAGTAACAATTGCAGGAGGCGAATAAACGCCTCTTCAGACTCAATTATGGATAGAACATCATGAATTTACACGAGTACCAGGCAAAACAGTTGTTTGCACGTTATGGGATGCCTGCACCGACAGGTTATGCCTGTTCATCAGTCGCTGAAACCGTCGATGCTGCTAAAAAAATTGGTGACGGCCCTTGGGTAATTAAATGCCAAGTTCACGCAGGTGGACGTGGTAAAGCTGGCGGCGTAAAAGTCACTAGTGATATCAACGAAGTGAAAGCATTTGCAGAACACTGGTTAGGTAAAAACTTAGTTACCTATCAAACAGATGCAAACGGCCAGCCTGTTAACCAAATTCTGGTTGAAACGGCAACTGATATTGCTAAAGAACTCTATTTAGGTGCGGTTGTAGACCGTAGTACTCGCCGCGTTGTATTCATGGCATCTACCGAAGGTGGCGTGGAAATCGAGAAAGTCGCAGAAGAGACTCCAGAGTTAATTCACAAAGCGATTATCGACCCACTGACTGGCCCAATGCCTTTCCAAGGCCGTGAGTTAGCATTTAAATTAGGCTTAACTGGCAAACAAGTTAGTCAATTCGCGAAAATTTTCATGGGGCTGGCTACATTATTCCTAGAACGCGATTTAGCATTAGCGGAAATCAACCCACTGGTTATCAGCACTGCGGGTGATTTAGTTTGCTTAGATGGTAAATTAGGTATCGATAGCAACGCGTTATATCGTCAACCAGAGATCCGTGAACTACGTGATGAATCACAAGAAGATGCACGTGAAGCACAAGCCGCTCAGTGGGAACTGAACTACGTTGCGTTAGACGGCAACATCGGCTGTATGGTTAACGGTGCGGGCCTTGCAATGGGTACTATGGATATCGTTAAGCTGCACGGTGGTGCACCGGCTAACTTCTTAGATGTTGGCGGCGGCGCGACAAAAGAGCGTGTAACTGAAGCATTTAAAATCATTCTTTCTGATGAAAACGTGAAAGCCGTTTTTGTTAACATCTTTGGTGGTATCGTTCGCTGCGACCTGATTGCAGACGGCATCATTGGTGCAGTAGAAGAAGTTGGCGTAAATGTACCAGTCGTTGTGCGTTTAGAAGGTAACAATGCAGAGTTAGGTGCTAAAAAACTGGCAGATAGCGGCTTGAATATTATCGCTGCAAACAGCCTGACTGATGCAGCTAAGAAAGCAGTAGCAGCAGCGGAGGCTAAATAATGTCTATTTTAATCGATAAAAACACCAAAGTAATTTGCCAAGGTTTCACTGGTGGCCAAGGTACATTCCACTCAGAACAAGCGATTGCTTATGGCACGCAAATGGTCGGTGGTGTGACGCCAGGTAAAGGTGGCACTGTTCACTTAGGTCTGCCTGTATTTAACACTGTTCGTGAAGCTGTAGAAGCAACGGGCGCAACAGCCTCTGTTATCTATGTTCCAGCACCATTTTGTAAAGATTCTATTTTAGAAGCTATCGATGCTGGCATTAAGCTGATCATCACTATCACTGAAGGTATTCCAACTCTGGATATGCTGACAGTTAAAGTGAAATTAGACGAAGCAGGCGTTCGTATGATTGGCCCTAACTGCCCTGGTGTTATCACGCCGGGTGAATGTAAGATTGGTATCCAACCTGGCCATATCCATATGCCAGGTAAAGTCGGTATCGTTTCACGTTCAGGTACGTTGACTTATGAAGCAGTTAAACAAACAACAGATGCAGGCTTAGGCCAATCGACTTGTGTAGGTATCGGTGGTGACCCAATTCCAGGTTCAAACTTCATTGATATCCTGAAGTTATTCCAAGCAGATCCACAAACTGAAGCTATCGTGATGATCGGTGAAATCGGTGGTAACGCAGAAGAAGAAGCAGCTGAATATATTAAAAAGCATGTTACTAAGCCTGTTGTAGGCTATATCGCAGGTGTAACTGCACCAAAAGGCAAACGTATGGGCCACGCAGGTGCAATCATCGCAGGCGGTAAAGGGACTGCTGATGAGAAATTTGCTGCACTAGAAGCTGCTGGCGTGAAAACCGTTCGTAGCCTTGCAGACATCGGTGATGCAGTCAAATCTCTGCTGAATAAATAAGTAA
Source organism: Providencia sp. M-27 (assembly GCF_011077905.1). Taxonomy (NCBI): domain Bacteria; kingdom Pseudomonadati; phylum Pseudomonadota; class Gammaproteobacteria; order Enterobacterales; family Morganellaceae; genus Providencia; species Providencia sp. M-27. The sequence goes on from NZ_JAALBT010000006.1 coordinate 95,705, forward strand.
TTCGCTAGGCAACTAGCAAGAGTAAGAGACGAAAGCCCGTGCTCATGTGAGCACGGGTTTTTTTATGCCTTTTAAATATTTTTATAGGGTTATGCGGTTTTTTGAAATGTGTGTCTATACTTAAAAGTGCGTTCTATAGGCTTATATGAAGGAAAATTGATAATAAAAAGGCAATTTAGGTGAGCAGGGTAGTGCTAATAGCACTTTATGCAAAAAAAAACGAAATTGCGGTATATCAATTTTATAATATTGACGGTAATTCAATTAAGCCAATATAACAGTTTAGTTGAGAAAACGGCTATATTAATAAAATTCATAATAAGTTTAAAATAAGATACTATTACAAATTAAATATTCTTTTTTCGAGTCGTTAATTCAATGATTATATTTTTTGTTAATCTTTGGAAAAATTAAGAACATTTATATCATTATCAATAACAGCAATTTAACAAGTAAATAACCATTAATTGACTGACAGGTATAGCAATTAACAATAGGAAAAAAATTGACGCAAATCAATTCATTGCCTCTGGCTTTATTTGTTCAAATTGCTTAAATTGGTGCTCGATCAAATACTCGATTTTCTATTAAAGGGTATAATTATTGATGTAAATTCAGAATTCAAATCTGAGTCACGTAAAAGAAGTTTATTGTGTGTGAAGATAAGCGTACTATTATTATGGTAACGTTTGTTCTTTTAATTTTGTTAATTTTTTGTTGTTTTGAGGCATTTTTTGCTGGTAGTTAAGAGGCTTTCTAAGTATTTAAAACTGGAAGCTGGGTTGCCGCAAGTCGGTGTCTTCCTGCTAGGAGCAAGGAGTCAAGATGTTTGATATTGTCGAACTGTCACGATTACAGTTTGCCTTAACTGCGATGTATCACTTCCTGTTCGTACCATTAACGCTAGGTATGGCGTTTTTGCTTGCGATCATGGAAACGGTATATGTACTGTCAGGCAAGCAAATTTATAAAGATATGACTAAGTTCTGGGGTAAGTTATTTGGTATTAACTTTGCTCTGGGTGTTGCAACGGGTCTGACCATGGAGTTCCAATTCGGTACTAACTGGTCTTACTACGCGCACTATGTTGGAGATATCTTCGGTGCACCTCTTGCAATCGAAGGTCTGATGGCGTTCTTCTTAGAATCAACGTTTGTCGGTTTATTCTTCTTTGGTTGGGATCGTTTAAGCAAAAAACAACACCTAGCTGTAACATGGTTAGTTGCTTTAGGTTCTAACTTCTCTGCTTTGTGGATCTTGGTTGCGAACGGTTGGATGCAAAACCCAATCGCTGCTGATTTCAACTTCGAAACAATGCGTATGGAAATGGTTAGCTTCTCTGAGCTAGTCTTAAACCCAGTTGCGCAGGTTAAGTTCGTCCACACAGTTGCTGCGGGTTATTGTACCGGTGCAATGTTTGTCCTTGGTATTAGCTCTTACTACCTGCTTAAAGGTCGTGATGTTGCTTTTGCTAAACGTTCTTTTGCTATTGCTGCAAGCTTTGGTATTGCTGCTGTTCTATCTGTTATCGTTCTTGGTGATGAATCAGGTTACGAAATGGGTGACGTTCAGAAAACCAAACTGGCTGCTGTTGAAGCAGAGTGGGAAACCCATGCTCCACCAGCTGCGTTTAACTTAATCGCTTGGCCGGATACTGAAAAGCAAGAAAATAAATTTGCTATCTCGATTCCTTGGGCGATGGGTATTATTGCAACCCGTTCAATCGATACGCCTGTATTAGGTCTGAAAGACTTAATGAAACAGCACGAAGTTCGTATTCGTAACGGTATGATTGCATACGGTCAGTTACAAGAGCTTCTTGCAGGTAATAAAGATCCTGAACTGCGTTCGGCATTTGAAGTAAACAAAAAAGATCTCGGATATGGCCTTCTGTTAAAACAATATGCACCAAATGTTGTTGATGCAACTGAAGCTCAAATCCAAAAAGCAGTGAAAGATAGTATTCCTAACGTTGGGCCGCTGTTCTGGGCATTCCGTATCATGGTTGGTGTTGGCTTCCTATTACTGTTGATTATTGGCTGGGCATTCCTGTCAGTAGTTCGTAACCGTATTGGTCAAAATAAACTATTGCTGCGTATTGCACTATTCGGTATTCCACTACCATGGATTGCAATTGAATCAGGTTGGTTCGTTGCGGAGTATGGTCGTCAGCCATGGGCAATCGGTGAAGTGTTACCTGTTTCGGTTGCACACTCCAACTTGACGACTCATGACCTGATCTTCTCTATGGTATTGATCTGTGGTCTGTACACACTGTTCTTAATTGCTGAAATGTTCTTAATGTTCAAATTCGCTCGTAAAGGGCCAAGCAGCCTGAAAACTGGCCGCTATCACTTTGAACAGAAAAACCCTTCTGCACACGACGTTCAGTAAATAGGAGCCACTTATGTTTGATTATGAAGTTCTTCGGTTTGTGTGGTGGATCCTTATCGGTGTATTACTGATTGGATTTGCTGTCACAGATGGCTTTGACATGGGCGTTGGCTTCTTATTACCTATTTTAGGTAAAACGGATACTGAACGCCGTATCATGATTAACGCTGTTGCACCTCACTGGGATGGTAACCAAGTTTGGTTAATCACAGCTGGTGGTGCGATGTTTGCTGCCTGGCCACAGGTCTATGCTGCATCATTCTCCGGTTTCTATATCGCGATGATTTTAGTGCTAGCAGCATTGTTCTTCCGTCCGGTTGGTTTCGACTACCGTTCAAAACTGGAGAACCAAAAATGGCGCAATATGTGGGACTGGGGTCTGTTCATCGGTGGTTTCGTTCCACCATTAGTTATCGGTGTTGCGTTTGGTAACCTGTTATTAGGTGTTCCACTGCAAATTGATAACCAACAGTATTTGACCTACACGGGTAACCTGTTTGGTCTGCTAAACCCATATGGTCTGTTGGCGGGTGTCGTTGGCTTAATGATGATTGTTACCCAAGGTGCAACTTATCTGCAAATGCGTACCACTGGCGAACTGTACTTACGTGTGCGTAAAGCAACCTATATCTGTGCGTTAGTTACATTGTTAGCGTTTGCGGGTGCAGGTGTTTGGTTAGTCATGGGCATTGATGGTTATGTTATCACTTCAACTATTGATACTCTGGCGGTGTCAAACCCACTGAACAAAACAGTTGCAGTTGAATCAGGTGCTTGGTTGACTAATTTCAATACTTACCCAATCCTGTGGGCATTGCCTGCTCTGGGTGTAGGATTGCCGTTAATAACAATGCTGTTTAGTAAAGCAGACAAAAATGGTTGGGCGTTTGTGAGTTCTTCATTAACTATCGCTTGTATCATTTTAACCTGTGGTGTAGCAATGTTCCCATTCATCATGCCTTCAAGCATCATGCCAAACGCAAGTTTGACCATGTGGGATGCAACATCTAGCCTGTTTACTCTGCAAGTGATGACTGTTGTTGCTATTATCTTTGTACCAATCGTACTGGCATACACCGCATGGTGTTACTACAAAATGTTCGGTCGTTTGGACAAAAACTTCATCGAAGGCAACAAGCACTCACTGTATTAAGGAGCATAACTATGTGGTATTTCGCCTGGATCCTCGGCACGCTGTTAGCTTGTAGTTTTGCAGTGATTGCAGCATTAGCGTTAGAGCACTCTGAAGACTCTAAAGCCGCTAAAGATGGTGAGTAATAAAAATGCTGGTGGATAAAACCTATCAGCTATTGGATAAGGGGCCGATAAGGGCCCTTATCCTTATTTTAGCTTTAGTCACAGCAGGTGCAGTCATGTGGGATCCAACCCTATTTGCTGCTAAGACCAGTTCATTTCAAATATGGCAAGGGTTATTATTAATATGGGCAACGTGTACCGCGATGATTTTTGGTGTTGGTTTTAAACCCCAAAAAGTTATCTTTCGTGCAATTTTTCACCCATTACCTGCTGCCATCATTCTTATTTGGGGACTTTTTCAGGTCTTTAGATAATTCTAATTGCTAATTATGGGTCAATGGACCCATAATTATTTTTGATATCTTTACTTTCAAAGTGATTCCAAACTGGCACTGTCTTGCGTATAGTGGCACCGTTAATTAATTTAACCTAAGACGGAGTGATTGTTATGTTATTTCGCTGGCCTGTTCGCGTGTATTATGAAGATACAGATGCGGGCGGTGTTGTTTATCATGCACGCTATTTAGCCTTTTTTGAGCGAGCAAGAACCGAAATGCTGCGAAATAAAGGTATCAATCAACAAAGTATGCTTGCTGAGAACCTTGGCTTCGTTGTGCGAAGCATGACAATTGATTTTGTCAAAGGGGCGAAGCTGGATGACCTGCTGGAAGTTGAAACACAAATTATTGAAATGAAACGTGCTTCACTCACTTTTCAGCAAAGGTTAGTTGATTCGCAAGGTAACCTGCTTTGTGGGGCAAATGCCCTTATTGCTTGTGTGGACACATCAAAAATGAAGCCGATTGCGCTTCCTAAGTCTATTGTCGCGGAGTTTAAACAGTGACTGACATGAATATCCTGGATTTATTCCTTAAAGCGAGCCTTTTGGTTCAGCTCATTATGTTCGTTTTGATCGGTTTTTCTATCGCATCATGGGCGATCATTATTCAAAGAACGAAAATTTTAAATGCGGCAACGCGTGAGGCGGAAGCATTTGAAGATAAGTTCTGGTCAGGTATCGAGCTATCGCGCTTATATAAAGAAAGCCAAGCTCGCCGTGATGAATTGAGTGGTGCCGAACAAATTTTCCATTCTGGTTTTAAAGAGTTTGTTCGTTTACACCAAGCGAATATTCATGCACCAGATGCGGTCGTGACAGGTGCTTCTCGAGCAATGCGTATTTCAATGAATCGTGAGCTTGAATCAGTTGAAGCGCATATCCCATTTTTAGGTACTGTTGGTTCAATTAGCCCATATATTGGTTTATTTGGTACCGTTTGGGGGATTATGCATGCGTTTATTGCATTGGGAGCGGTAAAACAAGCAACATTACAAATGGTTGCACCGGGTATTGCCGAAGCACTTATTGCAACCGCAATTGGCTTATTTGCAGCGATCCCTGCCGTTATGGCATTCAACCGTTTGAACTTACGTGTTAGCAAATTAGAGCAAAATTACGATAACTTTATGGAAGAGTTTTTGGCCATCTTGCATCGTCAAGCCTTCTCTGCTGATAAGAAATAAGACGGGGAGATAAGCGAATGGCGCGCACAAGTCGCAGACGTGAGCTGAAATCCGAAATCAACATAGTTCCATTACTGGACGTATTGTTGGTACTGTTGCTGATATTTATGGCAACAGCACCGATTATTTCTCAAAGTGTGGAAGTTGAGCTGCCGGATGCAACAGATACACAAACCGTATCATCAAGTGATAACCCACCGATTATTTTAGAAGTGTCGGGGGTTGGCCAATATAACATGCGCCTTGATGGTGAGGTTTTAGAATTGCTACCACCAGAGCAAATTGCTGCAGAGGCAAAATCTCAATTAGAGAAAAACCCCAAAGCAGTTTTCTTGATTGGTGGAGCAAAAGAAGTCCCTTATGAAGAAGTGATTAAAGCGCTGAACATATTACACAGCGCAGGGATAAAATCAGTTGGCTTGATGACTCAGCCTATATAGGCTGGGTTATTGTCGTTTGAATAAGTCACAATTCTTTTTTTGGATACCAGAGTGGGAAAGACAAAAGAGAAAAAAGATAACTTAAATCGCTCGTTAGTGATGTCAATCGTATTGCACATCCTATTGATTGGGTTGATTGTTATAGGCTCTTTAGTTTCCGTCGTCAAACTTGGTGGTGGCGGGGAAGAGGGAACTGTCATCGATGCGGTGATGGTTGACCCGGGCGTGGTTGTTGAGCAGTATGAAGAAATGCAAAGGCAGCAAAATAACGTCAGACAAGCGGCGAAAGAGCGCAAAGAGCAAGAACAAAAGCAAGAGGCTGAGCTCAGAGAGCAGCAAGAAAAGGAACAAAAGCGTCTTCAGCAACTTGAAGAAGAGCGTATAAAGACTGAACGTGCAACGGCGGAACAACAAAAGCAAGCCGAAGAACAACAGAAAAAAGCATTAGAAGCGGCTAAAAAAGCGAAGGAAGAGCAAAAAATAGCCGAAGAAGCTGCCGCGAAAGCGAAAGCAGAAAAAGAAAAATTAATTAAAGAGCAGGCTGCTGAAAAGGCGAAAGCTGAGGCGCAAGCTCAGAAAGAAGCGGAAGCAGCGAAAGCCAAAGCAGAAAAAGAAGCTAAAGAAAAAGCAGAAAAGGACGCGAAAGTAAAAGCTGAAAAAGAAGCTAAAGCTAAAGCCGATAAAGAAGCCAAAGAAAAGGCTGACAAAGAAGCGAAAGCAAAAGCAGCAAAAGCCAAAGCTGAGGCAGCAAAAAATGCCGCTTCTGTTGACGATTTACTCGGCGATTTAACGGCATCAGGCCCTAGCAAGCAAGGTGGTGAAGCCGCAGCTGGAAAAGGTGGCGGTAAAAAATCGGGCGCATCGAATGCTGATGTAGACAGCTATGCTGGTAAGGTGAAAGCGGCTATCCAAAGTAAGTTTTATGATTCAGATACTTTTCGTGGGCGTACTTGTGAACTTCAATTGAAGCTCGCACCTGATGGGCTATTAGTGAGTATTACACCAAAAAATAGCCCAGCCAATGACGCAGCGCTTTGTGACGCCGCAATCCGAGCAGCAAAACTTGCAACGATGCCTAAACCACCTAGCAGAGAAGTCTATGATACATTTAATAAAGCAGGTAGCACAGTTGTGTTTAAACCTTAATTTTCAATAACTCAGACCAGTCTGTATTGATATTATTAAGGCAATAGAATAAATAGTTTGTGTGGTATCTAGTTTTGTTATTATACCTTTGTTAAAATTCAGCGAATTATTGCGGTAGTAAATAATCCGCAGTAAGGGAGATAAGAATGAAGCAGGCTTTTAAAGTAGTTTTAGGGTTCCTAATGCTATGGGCGACAGTGGCTCAGGCTGAAATACGTATTGAGATCACTGAAGGTGTTAACTCAGCTCAACCTATTGGTGTTGTGCCGTTTAAATGGTCAGGTGCGGGTGCTCCACCACAAGAAGTTGGCCAAATAGTAGGCGCTGATTTACGCAATAGCGGAAAATTTAACCCTATTGAGCCAAGCCGTATGCCTCAACAACCGGGTACCGCTTCTGAAGTGATCCCTGAAGCGTGGACAGCGTTAGGTATTAACGCAGTGGTTGTGGGCCAGGTGCAGCCTGCCGCTGATGGCAGCTTTGTCGTTAGCTATCAGTTAGTTGATGTCGCGGCTAACCCAGGTGCTGTTTTATCTCAGAACCAATATAAAGTAACAAAAGAATGGTTACGCTATGCAGCGCATACTGCAAGTGATGAAGTCTTTGAAAAATTGACAGGTATTCGTGGCGCATTCCGTACACGTATTGCTTATATTGTTGTCAACAAAGGCGGTCAGTATCCATATGAATTACGTGTTTCTGACTATGACGGTTTTAACCAATTTACGGTTCACCGTTCACCAGAACCTTTGATGTCGCCAGCTTGGTCACCAGATGGTGAAAAACTGGCTTACGTTACATTTGAAAGCGGTAGTTCAGCACTTGTCATTCAAACCTTATCGACAGGAGCAGTTCGTCAGGTAGCATCATTCCCACGTCACAATGGGGCACCTGCATTCTCTCCTGATGGGACTAAACTGGCATTTGCATTGTCTAAAACAGGCAGCTTGAACTTATATATAATGGACTTAGCGAGTGGGCAAATTCGTCAGGTAACCGATGGTCGTAGTAACAATACCGAGCCAAGTTGGATGCCAGATAGCCAAACTTTAGTCTATACTTCAGATCAGGCGGGACGTCCGCAGATTTATAAAATCAATATTAATGGTGGCAGTCCTGAACGTGTTTCTTGGGAAGGAACACAAAATCAGGACGCTGATGTTAGCCCGGATGGTACTTTCTTAGTGATGGTCAGCTCCGGCGGCGGTCAGCAACATGTCGCCAAACAAGATCTGGCAACGAATAACGTTGAGTTTTTAACGAAAACGTTCCTAGATGAAACGCCGAGTATCGCACCTAACGGCACTATGGTAATTTATAGCTCCTCTCAAGGCTTGGGGACTATATTGCAGCTAGTTTCGACCGACGGGCGTTTCAAAGCGCGTCTTCCGGCTACCGATGGACAGGTTAAATTCCCTGCCTGGTCGCCGTATCTGTGATGCATAATAATAATGTGTGGCAAAAAATATTAAGGATCAAAACGATGCAACTGAATAAAGTGCTTAAAGGGCTGATGATCGCGTTACCAATCATGGCAGTCGCAGCTTGTAGCTCTAACAAAAACAATGACCAAGATGGCGTAGATACTTCTACTAACCAAACTAACACTGGTCTGTCTGCGGAAGAGCTGGCACGTCAGCAAATGGAACAGCTGCAACAAAACAACACTGTTTACTTTGGCTTTGACAAATACAACGTATCTCCAGAGTACGCTGAAATGTTAGATGCACACGCAGCATTCCTGCGTAGCAACCCATCTGTACGTGTTGTTGTTGAAGGTCATGCGGATGAGCGTGGTACTCCAGAATACAACATCGCGCTGGGCGAGCGTCGTGCTAATGCAGTTAAAATGTACCTGCAAAGCAAAGGTGTTTCTGGTGACCAAGTTTCACTGGTTTCTTACGGTAAAGAAAAACCAGCTGTGTTAGGTCACACTGAAGCAGACTACGCGAAAAACCGTCGTGCAGTCATTGCATACTAATAGATAAGCGAAATTATCTATTATGAACAGTAACTTCAGACACTTACTAGTCGGTCTGTCGTTATTGGTTGGCGTAGCGGCCCCTTGGGCCGCTATTGCCCAAGCGCCAATCAACAATGTCGGATCTGGTTCAACAACAGACCGCCTTACCCAACTTGAGACAGCAGTTAGCTCTCAAGGTCAAATTATGTATCAAATCCAACAGCAACTCGCTGACAACCAACGCGACATCGATATGTTACGTGGCCAGATTCAAGAAAGTGAATACAAATTGAATCAAGTCATTGAGCGTCAGAAAGATTTATACATGCAATTAGACAATGCAGGCGGTGGTAATTCAGCAACCTCAGGCGATACAGCAACACCTGACACTAGCGCATCAAATGGAACATCTTCCTCTACGACACCTACGGCAGCGGCCAATACGGGTGGAAATGAGAAAGATGATTACAATGCGGCAGTCAAATTAGCAATGGAAAGCAAATCCAAAGCTCAAATTGACCAAGCAATCGGTGCATTACAAGGTTTTATTAAAGCCTACCCTAAGTCTGGGTATCAATCTAATGCCAACTATTGGTTGGGGCAGTTAAACTACAACAAAGGTAGCAAAGACGATGCTGCTTTTTATTTTGCCACTGTAGTTAAGCAGTATCCTAAATCCCAAAAAAGCAGCGAAGCCTTATATAAAGTTGGGCTGATCATGCAAGATAAGGGACAAAAAGATAAAGCAAAAGCTGTTTACCAACAGGTATTGAAACAATATCCAAACAGTGCTGGTTCAAAATTAGCCGAAAAAAAGCTGAGTACACTTTAATTTATAGCCCCGAAGCAATATTACCGAATATTTCGGGGTTATCAGTATGATAAGTGTGCATTTAAACTTTTTTTTAAAAAAAATCGTTGCACCCTCGTCAGAAATCAGTAATATAGGCCGCCGTTGAGACGAGAATGTGGTTAGCCAAAAATCTCGAGATACAAAAAGAAATTTAGTTAGAAATGTTGTTTTAGATGGGTCGTTAGCTCAGTCGGTAGAGCAGTTGACTTTTAATCAATTGGTCGCAGGTTCGAATCCTGCACGACCCACCATCTAAAGTCTCTAGTAGTAAAAAGAAGTAATCCAGATGGGTCGTTAGCTCAGTCGGTAGAGCAGTTGACTTTTAATCAATTGGTCGCAGGTTCGAATCCTGCACGACCCACCATCTCAAAGCCATTCCCAAACAAGTAATCCAATTCAGTAAACACTCAGTTGCCAAGCCATACCTCGACAAGCTGGTTGCAGGTTCAGCCCGTAGGGTCAGTCCGAAGGATTTAAATCCTGCACGACCCACCATCTCAAAGCCATTCCCAAACAAGTAATCCAATTCAGTAAACACTCAGTTGCCAAGCCATACCTCGGCAAGCTGGTTGCAGGTTCAGCCCGTAGGGTCAATCCGAAGGATTTAAATCCTGCACGACCCACCATCTTAAAGCCATTCCCAAACAAGTAATTCAATTCAGTAAACACTCAGTTGCCAAGCCATACCTCGACAAGCTGGTTGCAGGTTCAGCCCGTAGGGTCAATCCGAAGAATTTAAATCCTTTAAGTCAATAATATATATTCGATTGGTCGTACTTCGGCAATAAAAGCACTACGTTCCTTCGTTGTGCTTTAGTTACCTTATTTTACAGTATTTCAGGGAGTAGGGCGTTATCCTGTAAAATACCAATAAGCAATTCTTGCATTTGCTCTGCCATCAGCTGCATATCATCGAAGCCTTGCAGGCTAGCGAGCTCGGTAGTGGCCTCATTAAAGCAACGCATTAAGCATTGAAGAGACAATGCTGCGCTATGTGCGGTTCCACAATTAAAGATAATTTCTAGCGCTTTGATATATTTCTTAGGCATCCATTCATGGTAGTTACGTCCTTTATACCAAACATCATCATTTTGCATGGCGACTAGACGTTCTATCATGGTCAAAAAATACTGTTTCATATCAGCACTTCTTGACCATGCGACCCATAATTCATCTCGAGTTAAAGCTACCGTGACCTGATGAGCTTCATGCCAAAAGTCAGAGACAACTTCAGTAAATTGCTCCGCAGTGAATTGAGGTGGTGTGAGTACTTGTTGATTAATACTTTCAGGTAAGCCTTCGGTGATCCCGGTTTTATCGAGTAATACTGCAAAGCCGCGAGAAAAAGTGGCATCTAAACCTTCCTGCTTCATCTTAGATAATCGCTCAGGTTCGGCAAAGGTGAAATCCACTTTACGACCCTCTTTAAAAATGACCAAACAGGTTGGCCAATCAGGCGCATCTTCTTCAAGATTTAGCAAATGAAGAGCAACTAAAGGTTCACCAAACTGATTAATCCAAGACTTCTGCTTAAATATTTCAGTTGTACCATGGCCAATCAACTCAATATCAATATCTGAATAGCTATCAATGTCTTGCTCCCGAGCACGAGATCCCGTCAATATGACCGCTTCAATTCTTGGATCGAGTAATGAAATAGAGATAATTTTATTTATTAAAGATGCAGGTGATTCCATAACTTGCCTATTAAGTATAACAATGGCTGCTACGATACCGATAAAGGCATATAAAAGCGAAGGTTCAAACGTAAAAAGTGTAAAAAAGCCAAAATGTGAGCTCAAAAGGTCATTCGATAGGTAAAAAGAAAGGAGACTTATTAAGCTAAGTGGGGTATCTTGTTTAGTATATAAAACAAAATGTGCGTAAACTTGCGGTTTTAAACTTATACAAGGTGATAAAATCGCTTTTTGCTAAACAGAGGCAACCAATGAGCGTGTTTATCGATTTTGACCAGTCAGTTTATCCATTCCCAGCAAAACCAGCACGATTAAGCTCGGATGAAAAAGCCTTTTATCGGCAGAAGATTAAGTCGCTTTTGGTGGATAAAAATGCGGTAATCGTTGCACATTACTATACCGACCCTGAAATTCAAGCATTGGCTGAAGAAACGGGAGGTTGCGTTGCAGACTCATTGGAAATGGCGCGTTTTGGTGCTAAGCATTCGGCTTCAACTTTGGTTGTTGCTGGCGTGAAATTTATGGGGGAAACTGCAAAGATCCTCAGTCCAGAAAAGCAAGTTTTAATGCCAACATTAGAAGCCCAATGTTCTCTGGATATAGGCTGCCCTGAAGAGGCGTTTATCCGTTTTTGTGATGAGCACCCTGATAGGACTGTTGTGGTATATGCGAATACATCAGCAGCAGTAAAAGCGCGGGCTGATTGGGTGGTGACATCCAGTATTGCTGTCGAGTTAATCGAACACCTTGACAGCTTGGGTGAGAAAATTATTTGGGCTCCTGACCGCCATCTCGGACGCTATGTTCAACAGCAAACAGGCGCTGATATTCTTTGTTGGGAAGGGGCTTGTATTGTTCATGATGAATTTAAAACCCAATCATTAGAAAAAATGAAAGCGTTGTACCCCGAGGCAGCGGTATTGGTTCACCCCGAGTCACCACAAGCGATTGTCGACCTTGCAGATGCGGTGGGTTCTACAAGCCAGTTAATTAAAGCGGCACAAAATTTACCTAACCCATCAATGATAGTGGCGACGGATAAAGGTATTTTTTACAAAATGCAGCAAGCTTGCCCGGATAAGACGCTTTACATTGCTCCTACAGCGGGTGAGGGCGCTACATGCCGCACTTGTGCACATTGCCCTTGGATGGCAATGAATGGCTTAAAAGCGATTGCTGATGCTTTAGAAGGGAGTACCCAAGGCCATCAAATTCAAGTTAGTGAAATATTACGAGAAAAAGCATTACGACCATTAAATAAGATGCTAGATTTTGCAGAGAGTCTAAAATAATAAAATACAATTTGAATGAAGTACTGAGCAATACAACATTAACGATCACTTATAAAGGATTTTGGGATGGATTTCTTTAGTACAGCCAATACGTTAGTGCAGATCCCACTCTGGGGTTCAGTTTATGATTTATCTTACATTGAAGCCGTGGGGACGATTGCCGGCTTACTTTGCATTTTGCTTGCTAGCCTAGAAAAAACGATTAATTACCTGTTTGGGTTAATTAATGTTTCTCTATTCGCGGTTATTTTCTTTCAAATTCAGCTATATGCAAATTTATTGCTACAGATATTTTTCTTTGTTGCTAATATCTATGGCTGGTACGCATGGAGCCGAGTGACTAGTTCACAGCAAGCAGAACTAAAAATTCGTTGGTTGAGCTTACCAAAAGCCGCTATCACACTCGTTATTTCAATCATCGCTATTATTTATCTGACATTTAATATTGATGCGGTATTTGGTGTGCTTGCGAGATGGGCTGTCGAGTTATTAAACCTATTTGGTGCCAACCTTGCGATGCCTACGATAGAACCTGACGCATTCCCATTCTGGGATTCAGCAATGACCATTCTTTCTGTTGTCGCAATGATTTTAATGACGCGTAAGTATGTTGAAAACTGGTTATTGTGGGTCATTATTAACGTCATCAGTATTGTGATTTTCTTTATTCAAGGCGTTTATGCCATGTCATTAGAATACTTAATTTTATTAGGTATCGCCCTAAATGGCTCTAGACTTTGGATAAAATCAGCAAAAGAAAACGGCTCTTTGCCTATTTCCCGCACTTAGAGAGAAAAAATCGACTAAAACAGCGAAAGTGACATTATCGTCATTTAGCTGTTTTAGCTATTATTTGCTCTGTAAAATGCTATTTTCGCTGACTTATTGTGCTAAATTTCAACATTTCACCTCATTTTATAATTGGCGGCTAATAAAGTCCTAGTTTTATCGTGCGCTTGCCTGTTTACAGATGTCTGTTGAACGGTTAGATTAAAATTTCGATGCTAATTCTCTTTTATCCTTTGGGTACAGCGAGGAAATTCAGCTGTCTACTCTGCGCTTTGTTCGAGCGAAACTAACGTGGATAAATTTGGCATGTAAATCAACTACAGTAAAAAATAATAAACATTGGATATACGGGTATGAATTATCAGAACGATGACGTCAGAATAAAACAAATTAAAGAATTATTACCACCAATTGCTCTGCTCGAAAAATTTCCAGCAACCGACAAAGCTGCGTTTACCGTTCATGAAGCACGCCTGGCAATCCACAATATTTTAGCCGGTAAAGATGACCGTTTAGTGGTCGTCATTGGCCCTTGCTCAATTCATGATACTAAAGCGGCTTTAGAGTACGCTGAGCGCTTGGGTAAATTACGTGAGGAATTAAAAGGCTCATTGGAAATCGTGATGCGTGTGTATTTTGAAAAGCCGCGCACAACAGTAGGCTGGAAAGGGCTAATTAATGACCCTAAAATGGATTGTAGCTTTGATATTAATGAAGGTTTACGTATTGCACGTGAATTGCTGTTAACAATCAATAACCAAGGCTTACCGACTGCGGGTGAATTCTTAGATGTCATCAGCCCACAGTATGTGGCAGACTTGATGAGTTGGGGGGCAATCGGTGCTCGTACGACTGAATCACAAATTCACCGTGAGTTAGCGTCAGGCTTATCTTGCCCTGTCGGTTTTAAAAATGGTACTGATGGTACGATTAAAATTGCAATTGATGCAATTAATTCAGCACGTTCAGCTCATTGTTTCTTATCGGTAACTAAGTGGGGACATTCTGCTATTGTGAACACTAGCGGAAACCCAGATTGCCATATTATTTTACGTGGTGGTAAAGAGCCGAATTACAGTGCTAAGCATGTGCAAGAAGTACGTGAAGGGCTAGAGAAAGCAGGGCTTGTGCCGAGTATCATGATTGATTTTAGTCATGCGAATAGCTGTAAAAAATTCGAAAAACAGATGGAAGTGGCAACAGATGTTAGCGAGCAAATCAGCCAAGGTGACCGCTCAATTACAGGAATTATGATTGAAAGTAATCTTGTGGAAGGTAACCAAAATCTCGAATCTGATGAGCCACTAGTTTACGGTAAAAGTGTGACAGATGCGTGTATCGGTTGGAGTGATACTGAAAAAGTGTTACGTCAATTATCGGATGCAGTGATTGCCCGCCGCAATCGATAAAACTTAGTTATAAAAAGCCAGTGATAGCGATGAAAGAACATCGTTAACTGGCTTTTTTATGGTATTTTATTTTTGAATTCTATTTAATAATTCTTCCAGCTTAGCTTGCTCTTCCGGTGTTGCATTCGCTGGCGTTGCCGTTAATTGCAGTACTTCATTATCGACTTGAACATCAAAGTGTACTTTGCCTTTCTCGCCTTTAACATATTTCACCTCTTTTAATGGAATACGATAGCAGTAGGCGAAAATATTTGGGCGAATATAGAAATATGAATCTTTAATCGCTAAATAGATACTGTCACTCGCTTTTTTGCCAAAGTAACCAAGGAAAATTGTGAAAACAAATAGAAACATCCCCAAGCTTTGGCTCAATATAATAAAAGTAACACTAATTAAACCAAGTGCAACGACTAAAATACGGTTATTGCGTTTGTTGAACTCAACGCGCTGGTCAAATTGAACATTTAATGAGGTATCAAATTGGTTTAGTTGATGGTAACGCCAACGGATCGCAGAGAAAATCATTCCCATGGTAAACACAATGGTGATTGGCATTAATGCGAGGCTACTTAATACCGCAAGAACAATGGATAACCGAGGTTTATAAGTCATCACCATCATACTAATAATTTGTACTGGAAAGCTGACACAAGCAATGATCATTAAGGTTTTCATCAGTTCGGCATTAGCTGCACCATTTGAACCATCAACGACTAATTCACCGCCTTGGATCATATACAGCAGAGAACCTAAAATACTGGCGCTAAGTACAAGACCAACCCAAACATACATATTAAATTTGTTCATTTTATTGTTTTATCAACCTTTCAATCTGTTTTCCCTATGATAGTCGGTTATTGTGATTTCTTACACCTTGAGTTAATGAATTTTGCGGAAAAGAAAGATAATTATGACAAAAAAAGGGCTAAGCTTTCGCTTAACCCTCTATCGATAGCAATCGTAAATGCTTACTTCGCTTTACCTTGGTTTGCTACTGCAGCTTGTTTAGCTGCGATTTCATCTTGGTTACCTAAATAGTAACGTTTGATTGGCTTCATGTTTTCATCGAATTCATAAACCATTGGGACCGCAGTTGGGATATTCAGGTTCAGAATTTCATCTTCACCCATGTTATCCAAGTATTTAACTAAGGCACGTAAAGAGTTACCGTGAGCCGCAATGATGACTTTTTCACCGCTAGCAACGCGAGGCTTAATCACTTCTTCCCAATAAGGGACAACACGCTCGATAGTGGTTGCTAAGCTTTCAGTGACAGGCAGTTCTTTTTCTGACAGTTTCGCATAGCGAGGGTCATGGCCAGGGAAACGCTCATCATCTTTAGTCAGATCTGGAGGAGTGATGGCAAAGCCACGACGCCATAATTTAACTTGTTCGTCACCGTATTTTGCAGCGGTTTCTGATTTGTCCAAACCTTGCAGTGCACCGTAATGGCGTTCGTTCAGTTTCCAGCTTTTTTCAACAGGTAACCATTGCTGTTCAACTTGATCAAGGATATTCCATAAAGTATGGATAGCGCGTTTCAGAACGGAAGTGTAAGCAAAATCAAAAACAAAACCTTCGTCTTTTAGCAGTTGGCCTGCAATTTTTGCTTCTTCGCGGCCTTTATCAGACAGTTCTACGTCAGTCCAACCTGTGAAGCGGTTCTCTTTGTTCCACTCACTTTCACCGTGTCTTACTAAAACCAGTTTAGTTACAGCCATAGCTAAAACTCCTATCAGTACACTCAAATTAAAAATGAATTATTGCTGACCTACATTATAGGGATAGTCAACTCGAACGCCAGTAGCAACTTACGTTTTATCTAAACCAAATCAAAAAAGTCACGATCAAAGAAATTTTCATGTGAAACTTAGTTTAAAATTCGTTGCCTTGCCTTTTTATTGACTCACCACCATTTTTACAGGATAAGTAAAAAATAACAGATGTCCCAAATTTAACCCGAAGTGAATCGATACAGCAAGCCATAATTTACCACTCCACATCCAAGCTAGGCCATAAATCAAACCCGCTAACGTAGCAAAGAGAATTAACAGTGGTCCACCAGCAAAATGTACAGCACCAAATAACAGCGAAGCAATCACTAATGCGAGGTATGGGGATTTTAACCAAAGGGTTAAACGTTGCTGTAAATATCCTCGAAATAGCGCTTCTTCCGCTAAGGAAACAAAAAATAGATTACAGAGCACAAAGGCCGGTAGCCAACTAGGGAAATGCGATTCAAAGGCTAATCCACCGGCGGCAGTAGCGATTAACAATAAAAGTGGGACAGAAATAACCAGCAGTGCCCACTGAACTTTAGTTGCATGTTTGGCTGGCCGGCAGACAAATAACGTTGGTAAGCAGGCAAATAAAATAAAAGGGACGAGTGCCTTATCAAAATTAAAATACATTGTGAAAGGGGCGCTATGTGCGCCTACGGAAACTTTATCGAGATATTTTAGGTTATTAAACCCGGGAAATAAGTGAATAAAGAGGCCAACTGCACAAACGAATAAGATGATTTCACTGATAATTTTTATGGATAAATAGTGTTGGAAACGCAAACGAATAATGACAATTATTGTAATACCAACCAATAGCAGAACTGCTTGCCAATCAATAACCTGTGTAAGTGCTGCGGTAATAATTGTGCAAGCGAGTAAAAAAAGTGCAATTAAACGATGTGTTGCAAGCGCTGTAAGTGAAGAGGCTAACATTAACCAAGCCATAAAGAATATCCATTAAGATGTCTAAATTATTAGAAGGGGCGCAGTGTAATGGTTTTGTGTGAATTTTCTAATTTAAAATAATCAACAAAATAATAAGTTAAGTAAAATCAATAGATTGTGTTCGTGTGATTTCGTCACTATTTATTAAACAGTAGATTAAATTTGCCAATAGTTTTATCGCATCTATTGGCAAATAAGTTAAAAATTAAAGCTCTTCAATATCGTAACGGTATTTACCCTTGTCAGGGACAAAAGTGAGCCGATGTGTAATACAAGCAGGGGCGTCTTCTTGATGATGGCTGACAAACAAGAGCTGTGTGTTACCTTGGCTTAGCATGACATCAATAAACCGCAGAACTAACAACCTATTAAGACCATCTAGACCTTGCAATGGCTCATCTAAGATCAGCATAGCAGGGTGTTTAACTAGCGCGCGAGCAATTAAAACTAAGCGTTGTTGCCCCCATGAAAGACTATGGAAAGGTTGTTGAGCTATTTGCGTTGAAAAACCTAACAAAGCTAACCATTCATACGCTAATTGTATTTGGCGGTCGGAAGGGGTTTGGTACAAGCCAATAGAATCATGAAAACCGGAAATGATGACATTGAGTACACTGGTGGCGACACGGTATTCTTGGTGAATGCTATTGCTGACGTAACCAATATGGCGCTTGATATCCCATATGGTTTCTCCTGTTCCACGACGGTGACCAAATAACGTTAGGTCATTACTGTATCCCTGAGGGTGATCCCCTGTGATCAGGCTCAGTAACGTTGATTTTCCAGCCCCATTTTCACCGATAATTTGCCAGTGTTCGTTTGGGTTTACCTGCCAATTTAACCCGTGCAATATCGGTTCGTCATTGTAGCTAACGATACCATTTCTCAAAATAATACGGGGTGTCGTGTCATCCAGTTTTTCGTCTGTGGTGGGGTCCTCTGTTTCAGGGATGGAAAGCTGCTTAATTTTCTCGCTGTGTTGTAATTGCGTTATTAGCGTGTTAGCGAGTACTGACTCTCTATCTCCTGCCATCGTTAACTTGCAGTCAGCGACGACACCGATGTTTTCAATAAAGTCTGGGAGCTCATCGAAGCGGTTTAGCACTAATACTAAAGTTAAGCCTTTTTCAGACAAACTTGATAGCAGCTCGCTAAGATGACTTCTGGAATAGACATCTAGGCCATCAAATGGCTCATCAAGGATTAGCAGGTCGGGGTTACCCATTAATGTTTGGCATAACAGTACCTTGCGAGTTTCTCCTGTGGAAAGGTACTTAAACCGACGAGACAGCAGGTCACTGATACCGAAGCGAGCGGCAAGCTCAAGGCAATATTCATTGTCTTTATGGTTAAATTGGATGATTTCAGCGGCTGTATACCCTGTGTCATCTTCATCATCACTGAGCATATCTGTGTTATTGCGCTGCCATTCTTCATTGATAATTTTTTGTAATTGTTCAAATGATAGACGAACTGGAGAGGTGAATGTATTTTTTACAACGCCAGAAAGTGGGGGAAGTTCATTAGAAAGTACCCGAGCAAGTGAAGATTTACCGCTACCATTGGCACCAATAAAAGCCCAATTATCCCCTTTTTCGATATTAAGTTGTTGAATGTCTAAAGTTTGTATTTCGCTGAGCTTAAAGTTGCCATGTTGTATTGTTATTGTGCCCATCAAGCTTCCTTATCATGATTATTTACCTTGTCATCTATCACAAATAATCAGGATTGAAGATAAAGTCAACAGCTGAACAGCATGGTAAGAGAAAAAAGGTGAATGCTTACTCACTTATGATAGCAAGTAAGCTTAGTGAGCACACTAACAGAGGGTGGCGATAATCACTTGGTCCGCATTGAATAATGCGGTAACGCTATTATTCACTTTCAATGATTGACTATCAATTTCACTGTTTGGCATGGTTGAACATAACGTTTCACCGCCTGTAAGTGTCACAATGACTTCACTGTTCTCATTACCTCGCTCTAACGTGGTAATTTTCCCTTCAAGATGGTTATCAAAGCCAGTTGGGGCGGGTTGTTTAGTAATTTTTACCCAAGGCGCTTTAATCAATGCGAGTACTTCTTTACCTTCAGTTAACCCTAAACGGTTAGCACTTTGCTCTGTTAGTGCGGCATTAATCACAGTACTGTTATCTGATAAGCGAATTTGCACATGTTGCTGAACTTGCATGTGGTCACGGGAAATTAAAGTACCAAAAAATTGGTTACGAGCACTGGTTTGCAATGAAAACCGTGAAATAGCTGCTAATAAGCTGTCTAAAGGGAGATTGTCTTCTTTTAGAACATCAAAGGCTTTTTGTTGGATTTGTGCTAGTAAATCATACAGTTGAAGTAATCTTTCACCGTAATGTGTGAGTGTTGTACCGCCACCGCCTTTACCCCCTGTTGCTCTATCAACAAGGATATCATCAGTGAGTTGATTCATTTCATTGATGGCATCCCAAGCACTTTTATAGCTGATCCCAGCAAGTTTAGCCCCTTGGCTGATAGAGCCTGTCGCTTTAATTTGTTTGAGTAGCGCGATACGGCGAGGATCAGCAAATAAACTGCCCTGTAGTTTCAGTGTGAGTAAAATTTCGGCCTGCATAAATTCCTCCCTTCCGGTGTGGCTGGTGATGACAGACGTAAAAAGCACGTTTAGTATGTCGTTAGTATAATATTTTGTCTAAAATAGTCTCCATTATAACGTAATTGTGCGTTATTATTTTGATTTGATCTATACTCAATGTATTGAGAGTCAAGTTTTCCCTCGTCAGCGTATCTTGTAGGCTGGTGGGTACAGTATCACTGAAGAGGTTTTTTCCTATGTTAGAACTAATTAAAAGTCTGGGTTTTGCCCTGATGATGGTTCCAGTTGTTATGTTTTTGATCATGGGTTTGATCTATGGTTTGGGCGCGTTCTTTAACTTACTGTCTAAAGCACACGTACCTCATCATCATAATACTGAGAATAAGTAACGCTTAGCGAATACTATTCGAATTAATTATAGACCCCTTGATGGTAAATGCTGTCAGGGGGTTTTTCTTTTTGGTTTTAGGCTATCTAGGTAGCTAGAATATAATTGCCTGCGCTTTTGAATATTAAATTGTTGTTGTTCTTCACTGGTTTTCTCTGAAAAAGAGGATTGGAACTGCATTAGGGCTTCAATGGGGTCCGTTGGTGTCTGTTCTGTAAGTTCTTTGATTGCTTGATGAACAAAAAGCCCACATCCATTAGGGACATATTGTTGAATATTCTTTTCAATATAATGAATTTTTTTTGCTCCAGCTAATTCAGCTGCTTGTGCAATTTTCTGTTTAGCTTCCAAGTCGAGCTCGTAAAAAGAATTAAAAACCATCCCCTGTATCTCATTTTTTACCTCATCCTGGTAAAGCACAAATAAGACCCAATGGTTATTATTAATATTGACAGGAAATAGTTCCAGTTGGCTAAGAGGTTGTTGGCTTATAATTTTCTGAGAAACTATGTCATATAATAGGTTTTCATTATTTTGCATGAGGCCAATAGGGCTATTAACCGTTAACATTGTCGAGGATCCCGTTTCTCTCTTATCGGTAGAGCCAATTTCATCGCTTGTTATCATCCGGTTATTACCCCAGAGATCTGATTCATTACCTAACACTGGTGGTAGGTTTTGCGCAAATAAATGGGTTAATTCGATTTTATCGTCGAGTTTTTCTAGGGTTGAGCCAATGATATACAACAGTTTAGAAGGGTGTTTAAAAGCCTCTCTATGGTGTTTGGATTGATACAGAACCTGACTGGTTTTTTGTATTTCTTTATCGATTCCTTTTACTGCGGAACGTTTTCCACTAAATAAATCAAATAGGATGTTTTCTGCATTTTTTCCTGCAGAGTCTTGCCTAAGAGCAATGTTATGCAATAAATCAATACTCTCTAAGTTTCCATCACTCGCCGATTTTGCTAAAGAATCTAAGGTTTCAGGTGCTATTTCTTTATCAAATAACCCATTAAATTGTTCAATTGTTAACTCAGCCATAAGGTGAGTCGTTAGTTTTGTCGAAAACGTCTCCATATAATTACCTTTGCTATGTCGTTTGTAAAAGTAGAATGAAATACTGAAATATGCACAATTTGTGCCGATAAAATTACAAAGGAAATAAATTGTTCTCTACATAAAAACGATTTTACGGTTGGGGGATTTTTCATCGCTCGTGGAGTTTTAGGGAAAACATGCAACAAAATTGCATCATTTCTTGAGCCAGCACACTTTTATACGTAGTTTGACTTTAAGTTATCGCTGTGTCCTGTTATATATAGCGTGTTGATTAATACTATGGTGAATTAAAATGAAAAAAGGTTTGGTATCACTTCTTGCTGGCGCAACATTGACATTAACTCTGGCTAGCAATAGCTTTGCAGCTGATAAAATTACGGTTTTTGCAGCGGCTTCTTTGACGAATGCATTGAATGAAATTTCAGAGCAGTATAAAAAAGACACGAAAGTTGAAGTTGTTGCTTCTTATGCGTCTTCTTCAACTTTGGCTCGTCAAATTGAGCAAGGCGCACCCGCTAACTTGTTCATTTCTGCTGATCAACAATGGATGGATTACGCCATCGATAAAAAGTTGATGGTGGAAGATACGCGCTATACATTATTAGGTAATGAATTGGTGTTAATCGCACCGAAAGATGCAAAAATCGATAAAGTTGAAATTAATAAACAAACTGATTGGAAAAAACTGTTAGATGGTGGCCGTTTAGCCGTTGGTGACCCTGATCATGTTCCTGTTGGTATCTATGCGAAAGAGGCATTAAGCAACTTAGGTGCATGGGAAACGGTTGACCCGCTCTTAGCACGTACGAATAACGTGCGTAGCGGTATGGCATTAGTTGAACGCCAAGAAGCCCCTTTAGGGATTGTTTATGGTTCTGATGCTGTCGCTAGCCAAAAAGTGAAAGTCGTTGGTGTTTTCCCAGCAGATACCCATAAACCTGTTGAATACCCAATGGCGATTGTTAAAGATCAAGATAACCAAGCAACGCGTGATTATTATGAATACTTAAAAACCCCAGCGGCTTCAGAAGTATTCAAACGTTACGGTTTTGAACCTCGTACTCAATAAACGTTAAGAGAGCATTTTTTTGCAGATGTTAAGTCCTTATGAATGGGAAGCGATTTACCTAAGCCTAAAAGTATCCAGTGTGGCTGTCATTTTCAGTTTACCGTTAGGTATTTTAGTGGCATGGGTGCTAGTTCGCTGTAATTTTCCTGGAAAAACACTGCTCGATAGTATTATCCATCTACCACTGGTGCTGCCGCCAGTGGTAGTGGGTTATTTACTGTTGATCAGTATGGGAAAACGCGGTTTTATTGGTGAATGGCTATATAACTGGTTTGGTTTTAGTTTTACCTTTAGTTGGCGGGGGGCTGCGCTTGCGTCTGCCGTGGTCGCATTTCCACTGATGGTGCGTGCAATTCGTTTAGCGCTTGAGGCGGTTGACCAAAAATTGGAATTAGCCGCGAGGACATTAGGTGCAACACCGTTGCGTGTTTTTTTCACGATAACCATTCCGCTTTCTCTTCCCGGCATTATTGTCGGAACAGTATTAGCATTTGCACGTTCGCTTGGTGAATTTGGCGCCACAATTACATTTGTTTCGAATATACCCGGTGAAACACAAACCATCCCATTAGCGATGTACACCTTAATTGAAACGCCGGGAGCGGAGGTAGACGCTGCGCGTTTATGTGTCATTGCGATTATTTTAGCCTTGATTTCATTATTGATCTCAGAGTGGCTCACCCGTTGGGGTAAAAAGCGTTTGGGGGTGGCTTAGCATGTTAGAACTCGATTTTTCTCAAAAACTAGGGGACTTACAGCTTGAAGTCACAACACAACTGCCAACGGAAAGCATTACTGCGGTTTTTGGGCTTTCAGGTGCAGGTAAAACCTCGCTTATCAATGTGATAGGTGGGTTAACGAAACCCAATACAGGGCGAGTTGTGCTAAATGGCCGTACATTGGTGGATATGGAAAAAGGTATTTGCTTACCACCGGAACAACGCCATATCGGTTATGTGTTTCAAGATGCACGGTTATTTCCTCATTATCGGGTGAAAAGCAATTTGCGTTATGGCATGTCACCTATAATGAAAGACCGCTTTGATGATATTGTCGGCTTGCTTGGTATAGAAAAACTGCTAAATCGTTATCCAATTACACTATCTGGCGGTGAAAAACAGCGTGTAGCTATTGGTAGAGCCTTGCTCACAGCACCTGAAATTCTACTGATGGATGAGCCTCTAGCCTCTTTGGATTTGCCCAGAAAGCGCGAACTCTTACCGTATTTAGAAAAACTGTCCCAAGACGTTAAAATTCCAATTTTATATGTCAGCCATAGTTTGGATGAAATTTTACGCCTTGCGGATAAAGTCATTGTGATGGCGCAAGGAAAAGTAAAAGCGTTTGGCCCTTTGGAAGACGTTTGGGCAAGTAGTGCTTTGCGCCCTTGGCTACAGCAAGAAACGTTAAGCAGTGTGGTGAGTGCAACGGTGCATAGCCAACACCCTGATTATGAAATGACAGCGGTGATTGTAGGTAGCCAAAAACTGTGGATCCCACGCGTTGAGGCACAGCAGGGGGCTGATGTACGGATACGTATTGACGCCGCTGATGTTTCTTTGGTACTCGAAAAGCCACAAGTGAGTAGTATTCGCAATATTTTAGCCGCAGAAGTCGTTGAATGGATTGAAGATGGCGAACAAGTGGATGTGAAGCTAGATTTAGGCGAAGAACATTATTTATGGGCGCGGATCACTCGCTGGGCAAGGGATGAGCTTTCTATTCGTAAGGGTCGCAAGGTGTATGCGCAAGTGAAGGCGGTATCATTATCACGTCATCTATAATTACTCGTCGTCCTTGTCGCTGTGGCGTTGTTGGCTACATTCAGCTACCCAAGTCACATACTTCTGTACGCTCCTTGGGATAGCTTCATTTGCCGCCTAGCCACAACACCAATGACTTAGAGTAAAAGGTATCGTTCTTGTCGGTGTGGCAATAGAAAATAGAAAAAGGAAAGCGGGGCTTTCCTTTGAATTGAGAATTCACGAGAAGATTACAGAACGTATTTACGGATTACTTCAGCAATACCGGGTTCGGTATTAATGCGAGTGACTAATTTGGCCTGCTGCTTAATTTCATCAACCGCATTGCCCATGGCAACACCTAAACCTGCGGTGGTCAGCATACTTAAGTCATTGAAGTTATCGCCGAAAGCCACAACATCATTCATCGTCATCCCTTGGGATTCGACCCACTCTTTTAAGCGTTGGCCTTTGCTATTGCCTTTGCGACCGACGTCCACTTGATCCATCCAAGACCATTCACAATCTAAACCAAAGTCATTTTCAATTTCACTAACGATTTGATGGAGTTGTTCCGTATTTGGCGAGCTAACAGCAAATTTCCAAATAGAATCATAGTGATGCATTACATCAGCATAGTCTTCAACAAATTCAATGGTTGGGCGCTGTGCAATAGGCAAGGATTCGGCCCAATTTAATGTACGTTTAATGCCTTCTGTTTGTGCGTTATAAAGCATTGCATTATCAACATACATTAAATGTTGGATATCCGTCCCTCGCAGTTTATCGATCATTTGGGTGACTGAATCGAGGGTCATTGGATTGGATTTTAGGACTTTTTTGCCTAAATAATCGTATAGATAAGTTCCGTTGCAACAGATCGCTGGCGTATCAAGGTCTAAGGTTTGGTAAAATGGATGAATCGCAACATGGTGGCGACCAGTGACGATGATCACTTTAACGCCTTGGCGACGAGCCTCTTGTAAAGCAGCTAATGATTCCGGCAGGATTTTTTTCTGGTGATCAAGCAGTGTTCCATCAAGATCGAGCGCAATAACGCGGTATGACATAAACGGCTCCACGTGATTTAGTTGTTACCTATCTTACTAAAGGGCTAGAGATAGGGAGATGATGAATTTAACGAATAACGAGAAATTATTGCTATAAAAACAGTCAACTTGGTATGTTTTATCATCATAACGTTAACTGAACCGTTTTAGTATCATTATTATTTGTTCTTTGTGTCATCCTTACAATTAAAGCGAAATCAAACTAATAGCTGCGATAAACAGAAACCTACAGAATCTTTGCTCACATTAATTCTAAAATTTACGCTCATATCAATAACTCCACTTGTGTATACTACGTTATCAGTTAATAACTAAGTGCTCGGATGCCATCCAGTATTAGAGAAAGTAAAATCAGGGGATAATATACAGCTCAATGTTAAATATTATGTAGTTCAACATCCTCACTGATTTAAGATCTTGGAGATAGCTAATCATCCAAAACCTCAAGATACAAGTAGCCAATAAAATTTTGATATGAAATTAAAAAATAAAATTGAAATAATATACTTCGCTATTTATTAAAAATGGATAAGCATAATATGAAAGCTTGATGAGTCTAAATTTTCAATTGGTCTGCATAAATTCGTAGAGAAACTAAACCAAGCTGGTGCACTTGAAGCTGATATACCTGGCTCAACGTGCCCTATGAATGAATATTTTCTCTTTCATTCACCAAATAAAATCTCTCGTGACTATGATGAGAAAATTCGAGTTAATAAAGCTCATTTCGAAAATGCTATAAAATTTCACAATAGCATGTTTAAGTTGGATATTTGGTATGGAGAAGAGCGTTTCAATTTTATTGATAATTATTTATCAATCATTTTATCTGTTGCAGAGAAGTATCGAAGATGATAGAGAAATATATTCCTCATTCAGTAATATCCAAACTTAAAAACTATGATCGTGTTGTTGTAGGCGGTTTAATCAAAGCTGGACATGATTCAAAAATTCTGTTTTTGAAGCGTTCAGAAGGCGAGTTCATGCCAAATGTATGGGAGATTCCTTCTGGTGGCATGGAGTATGATGAAGATATGCAGACAGCGCTTAGTCGTGAAATTGCAGAAGAAACCGGAATGATAGTTATTGAAATTTCTGGTTTTGTCGGTGCGGTTGAGTACCAAGCAATTGGCCAAAGTTGTATTCAATTAAACTTCAATGTTTTATGCTCTGGTCATATTTGTTTAAGTTCTGAGCACTCAGATTTTGCATGGTCTACTATTGAGTCATTCAAGGGTAATCTTGATGGTTTTATGTTGAGAACGTTCGGATTGCAATGAGTGACAAAAAAACTAGTCAAGGAGTTCTACAGTGTTAAATATTGCTTTAGAAGCCGCTAATACTGCTAGTAAATATTCACTAAAAGGCTTTTACGAAGCTGGTACATTTACAAGAAAAATAGATAACACCATTGTTACCGCTACAGATCTTAAAGTAGAAAATGTGATAAGAGAAGTACTTCAGGTGAAAACCCCACATATTTCTATTTTAGGGGAGGAGCTCGGAACAAATATTGAAGGTGAATTTTCTACCGGATGGATAATAGATCCTATTGATGGAACACGCGCATTTTTGTATGGCGTTCCATTATTTAGTACTTTGATTGCTTATGTTGAACGTGGCATCCCCCTTGTCGGTGTTATATCATTTCCCGCCATTGATACTATGTATTATGCATCGTTAGGAAACGGGTGTTGGTCTAAAAAAGGTGATCTTGCACCAAAACGGATATGTACTCAGATAAAAAAAACGAAAAAATTAAGTGAAGCTGTTGTTTCGATATCAGGAATTCACAGTACTAATTTTGATAGTAGAGAAGGTAACAAAGCTTACAATCTATCAAATGTCGTTAATTCTGCTCAAGATATGGTTTTTATAAATGATTGTTATCAGCATTCAATGGTAGCAACAGGAAGGATCGATTGTGCTATTGATACGTTAATGAAACCATGGGATATCGCTGCTATTTTACCTTGCCTTACTGAAGCTGGAGTTTATTATGCAAATATTAATGGTAATAAAACAAACGTGATCAATGGGGGAAGTTTGGTGTCAGCATCCTCCTCTGAGTTATTGGATGAAGTGATTGTAGCTTTAAACTTATGATACTGAACCTTGGCGCTATTTACTCAGCGTAATTTGCATAATATAGGGTATAGTGAAGCCAATGTAGTAGGCTATAGATACGGTTTTGTATTTTTATCATGAATTAAGGAGTCAGGATGAATCAGGTTGTTTATATTGCGAGCCCCGAGAGTCAGCAAATTCACGTGTGGTCGATGAATGAGGTTGGTGAACTTACTCTTTTACAAACGGTAAAAACACCAGGCCAAGTGCAACCTATGGTACTAAGCCATGATAAAAAACACCTTTATATTGGCGTGCGCCCGAATTTTCGTGTTGTAACCTATGAAATTGAAGAGAAAGGGTTACTGCGTTTAAAAGCAGAAACATCCGTTCCGGGAACGCCAGTTCACTTATCATTGGATAACACGGGCAAATATCTATTTGTTCCTTCATATCATCAACACAATCTATCGGTGCTGGCCATCAATGGCGAGGGCGTGCCAAATCAAGTCGTCCAAGTTATTGAAGGCTTGCGTAATCCACACTCTTCCCATGTCGATGTTGATAATCAACAGCTTTGGGTTCCTTGCTTGGGCGAAGACCATATCCGTTTATTCGATTTACATGAAAATGGTTATTTAACCGAAGCAACTGCGGATCAAATTACTACAGCAGCGAAATCAGGCCCTCGTCATCTGGCCTTCCATCCAAGTGAAAAAGTCATTTATTGTGTGAATGAGTTAGACTCAACGGTAGGCGTGTATCGTAAATTTACTCGCTATCGTAATATGCAAACTTTGGCAAATTACCCATTAGGTAACGAAAGCCAGCGCTGGGCTGCCGATATCCATATTACGCCAGATGGCCGCCATTTGTATGTTAGTGAGCGCTCAGAAAGCTACCTCAGCCACTATCTGGTTTCTGATGACGGTTGCGAGCTAACATTAGAAGCACGCTACCCAACAGAGACGCACCCAAGGGGCTTTAATATTGATGTGACAGGCCGTTTTTTAATTTCGAGCGGGCAAAAGTCAGACCATATTTCAGTCTCTGAAATTGACCCAATTACGGGGAAATTGACGCAAATAGGAAGGTATAGGGTCGGGAAAGGTCCTATGTGGGTCATTTCAGTCATCCTTTGAGCCGTAACTGTGTTGGCTACGTTTACTAACCCTAGTCACATACTGGTGTATGCTCCTAGGGCTTAGTTTCACTTGCCGCCTTGTTACAGCTCAAATGATTTATGAAATACTCTAGATTAAAAATTCAGTTAGAATCACTTCGATTATCATTGAGTTTATCGTGCTATCCCAACACTTTTGCCATTGCATTTGTCACTTTACTGAGTTGCTCGGGGGTGATGATATACGGTGGCATCACATAAATCAGCTTGCCGAATGGGCGAACCCAAACACCATTTTCCACAAATACTTTTTGCAAAGCGGCTGTGTTTACGGGCTGCTTCATTTCAATTACGCCAATTGCACCAAGAATGCGCACATCTGCAACACTAGGGTGGGATATTAAAGGCATCAATTCAGCCTTAAGTTGTTGTTCGATATCGGCAACTGTTTCCTGCCAAGGGCTATTGAGTAATAAGGTCAAACTGGCATCCGCTACAGCACAGGCGAGAGGGTTACCCATAAAGGTTGGCCCATGCATAAAACAACCTGCTTCACCATTGCTAATGGTTTCTGCCACATGGCGAGTTGTGAGGGTGGCTGAAAGTGTCATATAACCACCTGTTAGTGCCTTACCTAAACACATAATATCGGGTGATATATCAGCATGCTGGCAAGCAAACAATTTCCCTGTACGACCAAAACCAGTCGCAATTTCATCAGCAATCAATAGCAAACCATACTGATCGCACAAATGGCGGACTCCCTTTAAATATTCAGGGTGATAGATGCGCATACCACCGGCACCTTGGACGATCGGCTCAAGGATGATCGCTGCAATTTCATCACTATTTTCGGCAAGTTGTACTTCAAGAGGATGCAAATCGGTGCTGTCCCATTCGTCGTAAAAACCGCATTGAGGCGCTTCCACAAAAATATGCGGAGGTAAATACCCCTTATACAGGCCATGCATTGAATTATCAGGGTCACAAACGGCCATCGCACCGAAAGTATCTCCATGATATCCATGACGTAATGTGAGGATCCGCTGGCGCTTTTCCCCTTTGGCTTGCCAATATTGCAATGCCATTTTCAGAGCAACTTCAACCGCCACGGAGCCGGAATCGGCAAGAAAGACACATTCCAGCGGCTCTGGTGTGATGGCAACCAATTGCTTACATAGGTTCACAGCAGGTGGGTGTGTGATCCCGCCAAACATCACATGGGACATTTTCGCTAATTGCGTTGTTACCGCTTGGTTTAATACAGGATGATTATAACCATGAATAGCAGCCCACCATGAAGACATACCATCAATTAATTTTTTTCCATCGGCCATGATTAGCTCAGCGCCATGGGCTTCAACTATCGGGTAAGCCGGAATTGGTTGGCTCATCGAGGTATAAGGGTGCCAAATATGTTTGGCATCAAACTGAATATCTACATTATCCATTTGCTATCATCGTCAACTTTTTTAGATCATTTTAGTTGACATGATAGTCGCAATATTTAAACTGGCAACAACTTTTTCAACTGGAGAGTTTCCGTGAGCCAATTAAAACAGTGGACAATAAAACAAGCTAATGAACTGTTTTCAATGCCTTTTTTTGAATTATTATTTCAGGCACAGCAAATTCATCGCCAACATTTCGACCCGCAGCAAGTGCAAGTGAGTACGTTGTTATCGATTAAAACCGGGGCTTGCCCTGAAGATTGCAAATATTGTGCGCAAAGTGCGCGCTATAAAACAGGGCTAGAAACTGAAAAGTTAATGGAAGTTCAGCAAGTGCTGGAATCCGCGAAAAAAGCGAAGCAAGCAGGCTCAACCCGCTTTTGTATGGGGGCTGCGTGGCGGAATCCGAAAGAACGCGATATGCCTTATCTTGAGATGATGGTAAAAGAAGTGAAGTCATTAGGGATGGAAACCTGTATGACATTAGGGATGATTGATAATTCCCAAGCTCAACGCTTAGCAGAAGCCGGGTTAGATTATTATAACCATAACCTTGATACCTCTCCTGAATACTACGGCAATATTATTACGACTCGCAGTTATCAAGACCGCTTGAATACACTCGAAAATGTCCGAGATGCAGGGATCAAAGTCTGCTCTGGTGGGATTTTAGGTTTAGGTGAGAAAGTCAGTGACCGAGCGGCATTATTAGTGCAATTGGCAAATTTACCGAAGCCACCAGAAAGTGTGCCGATCAACATGTTGATGAAAGTTGAAGGAACCCCAATGGCCGATAACGAAGATGTCGATGCATTTGATTTTATTCGCACTATTGCCGTTGCACGTATCATGATGCCAACGTCATACGTTAGGCTATCGGCAGGTCGTGAATATATGAATGAGCAAACTCAGGCATTATGTTTTATGGCCGGTGCGAACTCCGTATTCTATGGGTGTAAATTATTAACGACGCCAAACCCCGATGAAAACAAAGATTTAGCACTATTTAGAAAACTGAATATTAACCCTGAGCGAATTGAAACTGACGAAGGGGATAACCATCAAGCTGCTAAGTTAGCCGAAACGCTGTTAACCGCTGATAACCATCAATTTTATAACGCAGCAGTATAATGACTTGGCAATCATTTATACAAAACCAGATAGAGCAGCGTAAACAGGCTTCTATCTGGCGTCAACGGCGCTGTATTGATAGTGCTAATGGTCGTTCACTTTTTCTAGCTGGAAAAGAATTTCTTAATTTTTCATCCAATGATTATTTGGGGCTATCTCACCATCCTCAAGTAATTGCCGCGTGGCAACGCGGTGCTGATGAATATGGTGTGGGAAGTGGGGGATCGGGGCATATTACCGGGTTCACCAAAGCACATGATAAATTAGAGCAAGCGCTCGCTGATTGGCTAGGCTACCCGAAAGCCTTATTGTTTATTTCAGGTTTTGCTGCGAACCATGCGGTGATCACGGCATTAATGACGGCAAATGATCGTATTTTAGCGGATAAACTTAGCCATGCATCGATTATGGAGGCCTCGATTCATTCAGGGGCTCAATTAAGGCGCTTTCAGCATAATAATCCTCTATCACTTAATAAGTTAATTCAAAAAACCGTTTCAGGAAAAACGCTTGTCGTTACGGAAGGGGTTTTTAGTATGGATGGTGATAGTGCTCCCCTTCAACAATTACAGGAAATAGCTAGAAATCAGCAAGCTTGGTTGATGGTTGATGATGCTCATGGGGTTGGCGTTATCGGAGAGCAAGGCCGTGGCAGCTGTTTTGCGAGTGGAATTAAACCTGAAATTTTAGTCGTGACATTTGGCAAAGCATTTGGTTTAAGTGGCGCAGCGGTGCTGTGTGATGAGCCAACGGCTGACTATTTTGTACAGTCCGCACGCCATTTAATTTATAGCACGTCAATGCCACCCGCTCAGGCTGTCGCACTGCTAGCAGCCGTTGAGCAAATTAAGCTCGCAGATCACGCAAGAGAAAAGCTTAACCAACATATTAAATATTTTAGACATAATGCTGACTTTGATGGTATGCAGCTAACTGATTCAACCACGGCCATTCAGCCACTAATTGTTGGTGAAAACCAAGCGAGCCAACAGTTAGCCAATTTTTTACGCAAAAAAAACATTTGGGTGCAAGCGATCCGACCGCCAACAGTTCCACCAGGGAGTGCTAGGTTACGGATCACGTTAAGTGCTGCACACCAACGTCAAGATATCGATCAATTATTGGAGGCTTTACATGACTTTATCGCTCAGTCGTGAAAAGCATAAAATTGCGGCGGCATTTGGCCGTGCGGCTAAAAGTTATGACGCAGTGGCAAGTTATCAACGATCAACAGGAACACAACTGCTTGGTCAACTGGCTTCAGCCTTAAATCACTCACAATCAGCGGTGCCATTGCATATCTTAGATGCAGGGTGCGGTACGGGGTATTTCAGCCATAAACTGAAAAATCAAGGGCATCGCGTCACCGCATTAGATCTTTCTGTGGGAATGCTCGAAATGGCGCAAACGAAAGCCGTTGCCGATCATTATTTATGTGCGGATATAGAATCCATTCCATTGGATCCACAACTCTTTGACGTGGTTTTTTCCAATTTGTCGGTCCAATGGTGCCAAGATCTGAGCAAAGCATTAAGCGAGTTATATCGAGTGACAAAACCGGGGGGAGTAGTGGTGTTCACCACACTTGCAGAGCATTCTCTGACAGAATTATCCTCAGCTTGGCATTCACTTGACGGCTATTCACATGTGAATGCCTTTCTCAGTGTTCAGCAGATACGAAATAGTTGTCAGTCATGGAGACATGAACTTATTTTTCAGAAGGATACACTCTATTTTCCTGAGTTAATAGCGCTGCTTCATTCACTGAAAGGGATTGGCGCGACACACTTGACCACGAAGCGTAAAGCGGGGCTAATGACCCGCCAGCATTTGCAGCAACTTGCTTTGCTCTATCCAATGACAGAACAAGGCTTACCTTTAACTTATCATACGGTGTTTGGAGTGCTTTACCGTGACTAAAACGTACTTTGTAACCGGAACGGATACTGAGGTCGGAAAAACTGTGGCGAGCTGTGCTTTGTTGCAAGCCGCGGGAAAACAAGGCTGGAAAACAGTGGGTTATAAACCAGTCGCTTCAGGAAGTGAGATGACTGAGCATGGCCTGCGAAATAGTGATGCATTATTATTACAAGCCAATAGCCAGGTTAAATTACCCTATGAGGCGATTAACCCGATTGTATTTGAGGCGCCAACTTCACCGCATATTATCAGTGAAGAACTAAATCAACCCATTGAATTTTCAGTGATAAATAAAGGCTTGGCTTATTTGAAGTCCCAAGCTGATTGGCTATTAGTGGAAGGTGCTGGTGGCTGGTATACCCCGCTATCCAGAGAAAAAACGTATGCAGATTGGGTGATTGAACAGCAGCTACCCGTTATTTTAGTCGTTGGGGTTAAGTTAGGTTGTATAAATCATGCACTGTTAACCATGGAGTCTATCAAAGCTTCAGGTTTATCTGTGGTAGGCTGGGTGGCCAATGAAATAGAACCCGCAGGTGTTTTCCAAGCGCAATATTTGTCGACACTTAATCGAATGATTAAAGCACCTTGTTTAGGCGTGATCCCGCACCAAAAAACACTTAGCGGCAAATTAGGACGCTATTTGGATCTTTCTTTATTAACTATTTGATTATATAAAAATAGACATGTTTTCCCCAAGCAGCGCTAATGGCTTGGGGTTGATCGATTGTTAAATAAGGATCCGATCTTTTTTAACGTTCTCAACTTAAATACTGTCAAGTTTTTCAGTAAAAATACCACTCAGATCTTAATAAAAAAGATAAAATCTGTTTTTCATCGCGGTTACTACGTAAAAATTTTTTCATTAAACTGCCATCTTTTTGTCATTTAGCCTTCATTGAACAAATCTTCAAGATCTCGTGAATCCATGAGCCGAAAGGGCTTCAAGAGTTATCCACCATTTCTGTGGATAACCTTGTGTATTAACGTTATAAAACAAGTTCTACGCTAGGTGGCAAGCGGCTTTGACTTTATTTGATGTGATTCTGGACTTTAAATTAATCTATAATAAATACAAATGGTTAAATAAAATCAAGACTTCAATTTGTATTTGAGATACGGCATAAAAATGCAATAGCATAAAATATAAAGTTTCAAAAAGGTCAAGTACTTTTTTGGGGATAACATTTTTATAAACATATTAGAACGGAGAATAACAGAAAATTTAGCTTCAATACTTGAAGCTGGTTTTTTATCCAGTATCATAATGGGAGAAACTAGTTAAGGGGCGTTAATATGAGTAAGGATTTTAAGCTGTATTCTGATTTTCAGCCGGGAGGGGATCAGCCCGAAGCTATCCATAAGTTAAGGGAAGGGCTACAAGATGGACTTGCTCATCAAACTCTATTAGGCGTAACGGGGTCCGGTAAGACGTTCACAATTGCCAATGTTATTGCGCAAGAGAACCGGCCTACCATGTTAATGGCACATAATAAAACCTTAGCTGCACAGCTTTATAGCGAAATGAAAGCCTTCTTTCCAGATAACGCGGTGGAATATTTCGTCTCTTACTATGACTATTATCAGCCAGAAGCATACGTTCCAAGCTCAGATACTTTTATTGAAAAAGACGCCTCTGTAAACGAACACATTGAGCAAATGCGTCTATCTGCAACCAAAGCCTTACTCGAACGCCGAGATGTGATTGTGGTGGCTTCTGTGTCCGCTATTTACGGTTTGGGTGACCCGGATAGCTACTTAAAAATGATGTTGCACCTCACCGATGGCATGATCATCGACCAGCGCTCAATTTTAAGGCGTTTAGCGGACTTGCAATATTCGCGTAATGACCAAGCTTTTACACGAGGGACTTTCCGAGTCCGTGGTGAGGTTATCGATATTTTTCCTGCGGAATCAGACGAATATGCCTTACGTGTAGAGCTATTTGATGACGAAGTTGAACGGTTGTCATTATTTGACCCATTGACAGGGCAAATACAGCATCGTGTTCCCCGTTTTACCGTTTATCCAAAAACGCACTATGTCACACCAAGAGAACGTATTCTTGAGGCCATGGAACAGATTAAGGTTGAATTGGCAGACAGGCGAAAAGTATTACTGGAAAACAATAAATTACTTGAAGAACAACGCATTGCTCAACGAACACAATTTGACTTAGAAATGATGAATGAGCTCGGTTATTGTTCAGGTATTGAAAACTATTCACGCTACTTATCGGGTCGTGCTCCTGGCGAGCCACCACCGACATTATTTGATTATTTACCTGCTGATGGCTTACTGGTGGTGGATGAGTCTCACGTTACTATTCCGCAAATAGGTGCGATGTACAAAGGGGACCGTTCAAGAAAAGAAACCTTAGTGGAATACGGTTTTCGTCTCCCTTCTGCATTAGATAACCGCCCTATGCGCTTTGAAGAATTCGAGGCTTTAGCGCCGCAAACTATTTATGTGTCGGCAACACCGGGTAACTATGAGCTCGATAAATCAGGCAATGAAGTGATTGAGCAGGTTGTTAGGCCAACAGGTCTACTTGATCCGATTATTGAAGTTCGCCCAGTTTCTACGCAAGTGGATGATTTACTATCTGAAATTCGTATTCGTGTGCAAAAAAGTGAACGTGTGTTAGTGACCACCTTAACAAAGCGCATGGCAGAGGACTTAACGGAATATCTTGAAGAGCACGGGGAGCGAGTGCGTTATCTTCACTCCGATATCGATACAGTGGAGCGCGTGGAAATTATTCGTGACCTGCGACTTGGCGAGTTTGATGTACTAGTTGGGATCAACTTATTAAGAGAAGGTTTAGACATGCCAGAGGTATCTCTGGTGGCTATTTTAGACGCGGACAAAGAAGGTTTCTTGCGTTCGGAACGTTCGCTGATTCAAACCATAGGGCGTGCGGCCCGTAACTTAAATGGTAAGGCAATCCTCTATGGAGACAGGATCACCAACTCCATGCAAAAAGCGATCACAGAAACAGAGCGTCGCCGTGCTAAACAAATGGCGTTCAATGAAGAACATGGCATTGTTCCGCAAGGTTTGAATAAGAAAATTGGTGATATCCTGCAAATTGGTCACAAAGTGGGCGGTAAAGGAAAAAGCCGTACGAAAGACAATGGTAAAAATAATAATTCGGTTGATATTCAATCACTGTCGACAAAAGAGTTGGAGCAACGGATTTCACAGCTTGAAGCGCAAATGTATAAGCATGCTCAAGACCTTGAATTTGAAGCGGCTGCGCGAGTCAGAGACGAATTGCAGGAGATACGCTCTCAGTTTATCGCTAATTCCTAATTTTCCTCATACTTCACGCTGTGGGGGTGTTGGCTACGTTTAGTCACTCGGGTCACTATGCTCCCCGAGCTGCCTTCACTTGCCGCCTACCCACAACGCAAAGTATTTTGAAAATAGATTTAGTGGAAATACGGGAAACATAGGGCTAATTTTAGGGAAAGTTTTCCGCTGCGAGTATTTAGCAGCGGAATGGCAGGTGGGGGGTTATAACAAGTTGATGGTTTCTTCGATGGCTTGTAGTAACAGCTTTCTATCATGACGATATGGGATATCGTCTGCTTCGAGTACTCGTTGGATTATTTTGCGTTCTGGGCTGATATTGCTTGTTTGTGTCCGTGGGCCAAGGATTAACGCATCAATTTTTTGGCAGCCAATATAATGTTCCATCATTTTTAGTTTGTCAGGCAAAGACAGGTTGGCTGCAGGGGAGCTAATTTCTTTCGCTAAATTGCCAATATAAATCATCGGAGCTTTACATTCGCGCAGTGCAGCCGCAATTTCATCCAAAAGCAGTAATGGCATTAAACTGGTAAAAAAACTGCCAGGGCCGATAATAATTAAATCTGCTTGGTGAATGGCTTGTAAGGCTTCTTTCGTCGCCTTGACGGTCGGGTACAAACGTAACTCTTGTGGGATTTCATGTAAGGCATCAACATTCACCTCACCGTATACTTCATTGCCCATTTCATCGATAGCCATTAAATCAACAGGGGATTCCGACATTGGGATCAACTGCGCATCAACTTTTAGCATATTACGGATAAGATTTATGGCCTCTAGCGGGCGCACACTTAGGTGGTCTAATGATTTTAACATTAAATTACCTAAATTATGGCCTGAAAGCTCGCCATTACCGCTGAAACGGTATTCAAACATCGCTGAAGCAATAGACGGCTCAGTAATTAGCTGATTTAAACAGTTACGCATGTCTCCCCAAGCGATCCCGCCTTCGGAACGACGAATACGACCTGTCGAGCCTCCATTATCGGTTGTGGTAACAATACCCGTTAAACGAGAACCTAAAGAAGAAAGTGAAGACATCACGCGACCAAGTCCATGCCCGCCACCTAGAGCGACAACATGTCTGAGATCCGCCAGACTGCAATTCGGCATAGTGTTCCTATATCAGTTAATTTCCAGTACTTATAAAAGCAAGTAAACCAGCGAGTTACGAATGCGGTTTTTTACGCTAAAGCCCGTTTTATGGC
Source organism: Providencia sp. M-27 (assembly GCF_011077905.1). Classification (NCBI taxonomy): domain Bacteria; kingdom Pseudomonadati; phylum Pseudomonadota; class Gammaproteobacteria; order Enterobacterales; family Morganellaceae; genus Providencia; species Providencia sp. M-27. The sequence continues at coordinate 133,334 of NZ_JAALBT010000006.1, forward strand.
GACTAAAATAAATTGGGCATTAATCTACCATAAAACATCATTCTTAGCTTAAGTACTGTGACAAAAAACAATAAAAGAGATGATTCTGTATTGATGTGGGCCTTAGACGGAAAAATGCGCGAGAGAGTTTTCATTTCAAATTATTATCTATATTATGTAAATAATTCTCATTTTCATTGTTTATTTTATGGATCAATATGTCTGATTCAGAATTACAGCGCCTGTTTGCTCGCCATTCGTCGTCGTTATGTCGTTATCTGAACATCTACCTTAAAGACCATAGTTTAAGTATGGATATCACGCAGGAAAGCTTTGCTCGGTTGGCCGAGTTGATGAAAAACCCTGCCATTCAAGATTTTGATGCTTATTTGTATCGAATTGCGAAAAACCTGATGGTCGACCATTTCCGCCTACAGAAAAAACAACGATTAATGGCTATCAGTGACCAACAGTGGGAAGAGATCCCATCGCGGGTGAAAGGCCTAGAAGCCACTGTCATTCATGATCAACAACTAGAACAAATTCAAAAAATTATCCAAACTTTGCCATTCAGGACTCAGGAGATATTTCGCTTGCATCGAGAAGAAGGACTAACCCAAACGGAAGTGGCGCAGCATTTAAATATTTCATTAAGTACAGTCGAAAAACATTTAGCCAGTGCATTGGCAATGCTAATTCATAAATGGAGAGACTAGTCATGAAGCCATCTGATAGTCCATCTGAAATTGAAAACAAAGCCGCAATGTGGGTTGTGAAAACAACGCATCGCGAGTTGACATCACAAGAGAATGCAGCGTTCCAGTCTTGGCTTAATGCGTCAGAACAACATGCATCAGCTTACTTCCGTGCTCGGCAATTATGGGCACTAACGGCGAATAAACCACGACAAAAAACAGCTGAAAATCAACAGGGAATGAAAAAAAAGAGACGCTCTCGCTATGTTGGTTTATCGATCGCCGCGGCTGTGCTAGTGAGTGTGTTATCCATGTCAATTTGGTATTTTCAATATACACAGCAAGTGGATTACTATGCGAAAACCGGTGAAATACAGCATATCACCTTACCGGATGGTAGCCGTGTAGATCTCGACAGTGGCGCACAGTTGCAATTAGCGTTTAATTCGCAGTACCGGCAAGTCAATTTATTACGGGGACGCGCTTACTTCACCGTCGCACCAAAAACGGATACGGAACCAAGGCCTTTTCAGGTTATGGCGAAAAATGGCATAACTCAGGCGCTTGGTACTGAATTTTCAATTGATAATGAAAATAGCGAAGTGGTGGTCAGTGTTTATCAACACAGCGTAAAGGTGTCGCTATTATCAGGGCAGGAAATGCTTATTCCAGCAGGAAACTTCACACAATATCAATCAGAGATAACGCCTATGGCTTCCATGGTTAATTCGCATTCTACAGTATGGCGCGAAGGGCAAATTATTTTTCAACAGCAAATATTTCCAGAAGTTATTGCTGAAATAAATCGTTACCGTGACAAGCAAATTATTTTATTGGCTGAGGAGCCAGTAGGGCACATTAGTGGTGTATTACAGATTAACGCACTCGATAGTGGGCTGACGCATCTGGTGTCATCGTACGGTTTATCCGTTTATGAAATCCCATTTTTTACTTTAATCTATTGATTATGAATAAGTAGTATAGATATTAAGTGATACCGAATTATTTTATAAAAATTTATTTACGGGTTTTCCTAATTTTCGCGTCTTAACCTAAGTGATTATGATTTTTATTACCATTATCATTTTAGGGATGGGAAATGACTCAAAAAAAGCACCACTATAAAAAAGCGACACTTTGTGTTCACCTTGCATTATTTACGTTACCTGCATTTTCATTTTTTAGTCTAGCACAGGCAAACTCAGCGGTAGCGCCTGCACAACAGGAAATCATATTTTCTGTTGCTGCGGGTTCGCTTGAAAACAGCTTGCTGCAATTCGCCCAGCAAGCAAAGGTAGAAGTTATCATTCAGAGCCGAGAAGTTAATGGTTTACAAACTCAAGGCTTGAAGGGGAGTTTTACGCTACAGGAGGGGTTACGTCGATTAATTGCTTCAAACCCTGTGCAATATCAGTTGCAAAATAACCGGATAACCATTGAGCGTATCGCGCCTGCTACCAGTGATTCAGTGATCAAATTGGATAATATTACTGTCACAGCAAGCCAGCTCCAACAAGGGGATTGGGTATATAGCAGTCCATCATCCGTCAGTGTGATTAGTAAAAAACAAATTGATGACCGCCCACCAAAGCACATAGCCGATGTGTTAGAACTCACGACAGGCGTCTATTCGAGTGTTAGCCAGCAAGACCCTTCTTTGTCTGTGAATATCCGTGGGATACAGGATTATGGTCGCGTGAATATGAATATCGATGGCATGCGGCAAAACTTTCAAAAAAGCGGACACGGTCAGCGCAATGGTTCTATGTATATCGACTCAGAACTGCTTTCTGGAGTGGAAATACAGAAGGGCAATACGAGTGGGATGGGGAGTGGTGGAACTTTAGGAGGGGTGGCGACTTTCAATACTGTCAACGCGTCTGATTTTTTATCGAAAGATAAAACCTTTGGTGGGAAATTGCATGCGAGTACAGGGTCAAATAATACGCACTTTATTGGTAGCAGTGTGCTGGCATTAGGGAATGAAAAAGCGGATTTACTGTTTGCGGCAAGCGAACGGCGCCTTGGGGATTATAAACCGGGAACTCACGGTAATATTGGTAATATACGAGTCAACAATGGGGCCGGACATTACGATGAACTTGCACACCAATTAAAACACACTCGCATTAATGACAGTAATTACCGAATGACCTCTTATTTAGCAAAAGCTGGTTGGAATATAAGTGATGAGCAGCGTTTGCAATTTAATTACTTAGAAACCAAAGTGGCAACGCCAAATGCAGGAACATTAACGAACTTAGGTGGTACATGGCCCTACAAGTTAGGGTGGAAAAGTAGCGGTTTCAGTGATGTAACCGCCAAAAATTATTCTCTTGATTACACTCAATTTAGCGATAACCCATGGAGCACTGAGTTAAAGGGAAAAGTGTATTTTGTTGATACTAAAGACAATACAGACACCTATTCCACGAGCCAAATTTATAATAATGGCTACCAGATGGATACTCGAGTCAAAACGGTAGGGGTACAGCTTGAAAATCATTCAGAAATTGAATTTAACCATAACAATGTATTAAAAGCGCATTATGGTTTGGAAACCTTCCAAGACAAAGCGAGTAGTAGTTCAACACGTGAAGCAGCTAGTGGCGTGACACCGGACGGAAAACGTTCATTGAGCTCATTATTTACTAATTTGGCTTATGAATACGATGATTGGTTAACATTAGAAGGGGGAGTGCGTTATGACTACTATTCTCTCAAAGGCCAAACCAGTATGCGTTATGGCGTACTTCCTTATACCAAAGACAACCCATGTACAGGCAGAAGGTTACGTGATTGCAAAGTTGTTATGACGACTGAGAATTGGGATGTTGATAACTCAGAAGGGGCATTTTCACCCCACATTCGTTTAGCGGTACGTCCTAATCTTGAGTGGATGGAATTATTTACCAGCTATGGGCGGTCATGGCGCCCGCCAGCCATTACAGAAACGTTAACCACAGGTAGTGCTCACAGTAGTTCGACCCAATTCCCGAATCCGTATTTAAAACCTGAGCGTTCAAATGCTTGGGAAGTGGGAATGAACATCAACTATCCGCAATTATTTATCGAAGAGGACCGATTTGTGGCGAAAATCGCCTATTTTGATACTCGAGTAGATAACTACATTAATTTAGCGATTGACCGTAAAAAACCCGGAATGGTTAGCCCTAATATTGGTAATGCCGCATACAGCAATAACTTGGTTGCAACCCGTTTTAGAGGGTTTGAATACCAACTGAATTATGATGCAGGCTTTGTGTATGCAGACCTGACCTTTACCCACATGATCGGCAAAAATAAATTCTGTTCACGGCCCGCATGGTTAGGTGGCGTATTGAAGTATGGCGAAGATGTTGGTCCCGGTAACTGGTATGTTGAGCCAAATGAGGCATCAAATAACCATGTGGATTGTGATAGCAGCGCTATTTTCAGTAGTGCCGCGAACTTACCTGGAGATCGTGGTTCCTTTACATTAGGTGGGCGAGCGTTTGACAGAAAACTCGATGGGGGAATGGTCATTCGCTTTACACCTGGTTTTCAAGACTATTCAACGGGCTCTAATTCCCCTTACTTAGCCGATTGGCCTAAATATACACTGATTGATTTATATGCAAGTTATGCATTAACCGACAATTTAACTATTCGTGGAAATGTTGAGAACTTAACCAATCGAGCGTATGTGGTTAGTTATGGGGAAAGTTTGGCTAATACATTAGGTCGAGGTCGAACAGTGTCGGGAGGGATAGAGTACCGTTTCTAAATACACGTCATACTTTACGCTGTGGCGTTTTGGTTAATAAATTTTGTGCCTTACTATTTATTTTTAATTGATATGCCAATTATTTAATTTGAAATACCGGTTTTGATAAGCGTTAAGTGCTGTTATTTACAACGTAAACAATTAGATGGGGAACTTGCTCCCCATTTTAGATCTATATCAATAAATGTTTAATTAAATAGTTAGAGATGTTAATCAATTAACATGAAATTATGCGGTTTAAAGCGAATTAAAACAGAAAATTGTCAGTGATAATAATAGCTTCGGTGATCCAACTATGTTTTTCGTAAGTCGTTGTATATAATGGTATATATCGAATTGCAATTCGCTTTTTCAATTTCTATCGGCTAGAATCCTTACATAAATTAAGTGAACAGAGTGGCGTATTTTATAGTTTAAAACCAGTAACTCGGTTCCAAATAAAACTCCTAGCCTTTGCGTCTAAGTTTGAACGACTGAATATGATGCACTGGCCGTGGCCTAGAGCCACCAGGGTGCAAGATAGAAATGTCTGCATCTCCCGTACTTGGAAAGGTGTGATTATGCAGCAACTTGTCGATCAATTTGACCGGAAATTTTACTATCTTCGGCTTTCTATAACAGATGTTTGCAACTTTCGTTGCACATACTGCCTACCCGATGGCTACAAGCCAAGCGGTCGTCATGAATTCCTAACACTCGATGAAATTCGTCGTATTAGCACGGCATTCGCAGAATTAGGCACAGAAAAAGTGCGTATTACGGGCGGTGAGCCGACTATGCGCAAGGATTTCAGTGATATTATTGCTGCCATCAATGAAAATGAATCAATCAAAAAAATAGCCGTGACAACTAACGGCTATCGTATGGCGCGAGACGTGCAAGAATGGAAAGCCGCAGGGTTGAACGCGATTAATGTGAGCGTTGACAGCTTAGATCCACGCCAATTTGCGGCCATCACAGGGCAAGACAAATTCTTTCAGGTGATGAAAGGCATTGATGCTGCTTTTGAAGCAGGCTTCGAAAAAGTAAAAGTTAATGCCGTGCTCATGAAAAATGTCAATGACATTGCGTTGAAGTCATTCCTAAATTGGATCAAGCACCGTCCAATTCAATTACGTTTTATTGAACTCATGGAAACCGGTGATGGTAGTGATATCTTCCAACGTTTTCATATTTCAGGTGAAACTATTCGCGAACGTTTAATCGAAGAAGGCTGGTATATGCTTCCTCGTTCTCGTAGTGATGGGCCAGCGCAAGTCTTTAGTCATCCAGATTACCAAGGCGAAATCGGGCTTATCATGCCGTACGAAAAAGATTTTTGCCAAAGTTGTAACCGTTTACGCGTTTCCTCATTAGGAAATCTGCATTTATGTTTATTTGGTGAAAATGGCATTCCGCTTCGTGATTTATTGGGCGCAGATGATCAAAACGAAGCGTTGAAAGCCCGTATTCAGCGAGGCTTACACCATAAACGAGAAACCCATTTTCTGCATATGGGTGATAGCGGAATTACACCAAATTTATCCGTAATTGGCGGTTAATCCTTTTTTGATTTCAGGAGAAAATATGTCCCAACTGACTCACCTTAATGCGTCGGGCGAGGCGCATATGGTTGATGTTTCAGCCAAAGCTGAAACTGTCCGTGAAGCTCGCGCAGAAGCTTATGTCACTATGAACCCAGCAACCTTAACGATGATTGTTGATGGTAGCCATCATAAAGGGGATGTGTTCGCTACAGCGCGTATTGCGGGTATTCAAGCGGCAAAAAATACCTGGCAGCTTATCCCATTATGTCACCCACTATTGTTAACTAAAGTTGAGGTAACCCTGAAAGCGGAACCTGAACATAACCGTGTCCGTATTGAAACTTGTTGCCGGTTAACAGGGAAAACAGGGGTAGAAATGGAAGCGTTAACTGCTGCATCTGTTGCTGCTTTGACGATTTATGACATGTGCAAGGCAGTGCAAAAAGATATGGTGATTGGCCCTGTTCGTTTGTTAGAAAAGACAGGCGGTAAGTCTGGACATTTTAAGGTGGAATAATGATCACAGTATTATTTTTTGCTCAAGTCCGTGAGCTAGTTGGAACGGATCGCTTAGAACTTACAGAGACTTACCAAAAAGTGGAAGACTTACGCCAAGCCCTTTCACAAAAAGGCGATCGCTGGGCGTTGGCACTTGAAGATGGCAAATTACTTGCCGCTGTTAATCAATCATTTGTTTCACTAGACCACCCACTCTCAGAAGGGGATGAAGTGGCCTTTTTCCCACCAGTCACTGGGGGGTAATATGGAAAACACTCATATTGCAGTACAAACAGAAAATTTTAGTATTGGTGAACAATATCAATGGCTTGCACAGTGTGATAGTGATGGCGCTGTTGTGACTTTCACAGGGAAAGTACGTAATCATAATTTAGGTGATAGTGTGGCGGCATTAACGCTCGAGCACTACCCAGGAATGACCGAAAAAGCGTTAGCAAAGATAGTTGTAGAAGCAAAAGAACGTTGGCCATTGCAGCGAGTTAGTGTGATCCACCGCATTGGTACCTTACAACCAGGTGAAGAAATTGTTTTTGTTGGGGTCACGAGCGCCCACCGTAACGCTGCATTTCAAGCCGCTGAATTTATTATGGATTACTTAAAGACCAAAGCCCCATTTTGGAAAAAAGAAACCTTACCTGAAAATGAACGTTGGGTGGAAGCGAAAGAAACTGACGAAGCGTCTGCAAACCGCTGGTAATCGCATTTTTTCCGCTAAAAAATACGAATTTGCTGAATGGTATTGTCAAAAGAATGTGTTAGACTTTGGTTAATTTCTCCGATTGCAGTATTTTTACTGGGTCGATTTTTCTTTTAGCGAAAGGGTAACCATCATGGGTCAGTTTGATCAACGTAATGATTCTCTTGTCCAGGGTGCCAATACTGGCGTTCAGGCATTTATGTCGCAAGTATACGGCTGGATGACAGTCGGTCTACTGCTGACAGCTTTTGTGGCATGGTATTCAGTTAGCAGTGGTTTGTACTACACCATTGCAACCAATAAAATCCTCTTTTTCGGAATGATTATTGCTGAACTTGGTTTAGTGATGGGCATTTCATTTCTGCTACAAAAAATTAGTGGCATGGCAGCAACGGGCATGTTTATGCTCTATTCATTGCTCACAGGCTTAACAATTTCAGTTATTCTTGCCGCGTATACTGGTGAGTCCGTTGCGGGCACATTTGTTATTACCGCAGTGATGTTTGGTGCATTAAGCTTCTACGGCTATACCACTAAACGTAGCTTAACAGGTATGGGTAACTTCCTGTTTATGGCGCTGATCGGTATTGTTGTCGCTTCTTTGGTTAACATCTGGCTGCAAAGCACCATGATGTATTGGGTGATCACCTACGGTGGTGTTTTACTGTTTGCTGCTTTAACCGCTTATGACACTCAAAAACTGAAAGAAATGGGTTCACAAATTGATGAAGACGACAGGGAAACAATGCGTAAGTACTCTATTATGGGTGCACTGTCTCTGTATTTAGACTTCATTAACCTGTTCTTAATGTTACTGCGTATCTTCGGTGACCGTCGCTAAATTCAGTGACTCTCCTCATAATGCGATGAAATGAGGAGATAGAAGTCGTTAAAATTGAAAACCCTTGTTACTTCGGTAACAAGGGTTTTTTGATTTAAATACTATCGTAAAATATGATTTGGATATTATTAGCTTGCTTGTTATTCAAAGCGTTAATGGTAGTTCCAATGCTTTAAATTGTGCTTCCAAAGCGTAATGTGATTTCTTTATGATCACGCTATTTTCTTCCTAAATAAATAATAAGCCACTGAGCTGGTGATTATCGCAATGATAAATAGTGGCCATAAGCTGTGAAAGATAACTGAAAAATCAGCATTTTTTAGGTATATCTGTTTGGTGATTTCAGTGAAATGGCGAATAGGGTTAATCCACGTGATTTGTTGCAGCCAAATTGGCATGTTCTCGACTGGGGAAATGTACCCCGATAACAGCACTGCTGGCATCATAAATACAAATACCCCAATGAATGCTTGTTGCTGAGTTGAACACAGTGCTGAAATGAGTAAACCGAACCCTACCAATGACAACCCGTAAAATAACATGGTGGCATAAAAGAGGAGCAGGGAGCCAGCAAAAGGAATTTGATAGCAAAAGATCCCAATAACTAGGACCAAACTTGCTTGTGCTGTCGCTACTATCAATGCAGGCACCGCCTTACCAATAAATATTTGCCAAGTAGTCAGGGGGGATACTAGCAATTGGTCAAGGGTACCTTGCTCCCTTTCCCTCGCGATAGAAAGAGATGTCACAATCAACACCCCAATTGTGGTTATCAACGCTACCAATGAGGGCACAATAAACCACTTATAATCTAAATTTGGGTTGTACCAATTGCGAACAATTAATTCACTGTTGTTTGGCAGAGCCTGTGCTTGCGTTAGCTCATGTTGGTATTGAGTGACAATTTGTGCAACATAGTTTGCTGCAATTTGCGCGCTATTTGAATTACGCCCATCAAGGAGTAACAGCATGTTAGCGCTATGGCGACTTGCAACATCGGCACTAAAGTTTTGCCCAAAACGGACAACCAGCAGCGCTTTGCGGTTATCAAGCGTTTCACGAATTTCGTGTTCATTCTTCAATAATAAAACCTGAGAAAACGCACTGGCTTTGGCGAGACGTTGAGTCAGCTCGATAGAATGTTCACCATTGTCTTGGTCAAAAATAGCAATGGTTGTGTTAGTCACTTCAAGCGTGGCTGCTAGGGGAAATAAAATCATCTGAAATATCACGGGTAAAATCAAAATAACCCGTGTTTGTGGTTCTTGAAGTAATGATTGAAGCTTTTTCATAATTAAGGTGTATAGGCGATAAAACATAACTTCACCTCAATCCAAACGACGGCGAGTTTTTAGCGCCGTCAGTCCAATAAATAGTATTGCAGAAGCGATTAGCAGCAGGAAATCTATCAATAAAACAATATAGATATCACCCGCAAGGAATAGCGTTTGTAGGCTGCTGACAAAGTAACGGGCAGGGATAAAATAAGTTACAGCCTGAATGATTGCAGGCATGCTATCAATTTCAAAAATAAACCCAGAGAGCATAATTGCCGGTAAGAAGGCGGCATTTAGAGCGACCATCGCTGCGTTAAATTGGTTGCGAGTAATTGTTGAAATCAATAACCCCATCCCCAGTGCGGTTGCTAAATAAAGGCTGGTAATGACAAATAATACGAATAAAGAACCACGATAAGGCACCCCTAAGATAAATGTGGTGACAAGCATGCATAACACCATCACAAAAGACCCAAGAACTTGATAAGGCAATAATTTTGAAAGCAATAATTCAGTTTTAGTAATTTGGGTTGAAAGCAATGCTTCCATCGTGCCACGTTCCCATTCTCTTGCGATAACTAAAGAGGTCAAAATGGCACCAACTACGGTAATAATGATACTAATTGCTCCTGGAATAATAAAATGCTGACTAATTGCAGCTTCATTAAACCAATAGCGCATATTGAGCTCTATTAATGGGTCTGTTGGGTAGCCTTGATTTTCCCCTTGCTGTGCCAACCATGTTTGCCAAACACCTTGGGTATAAGCTTGCACAAAGTTAGCTGTATTTGGTTCGCTACCATCAGTAATAACCTGAATAGCTGCATGGCCTTGTTTTTGCAACAATTGAGCTGAAAAATTGACAGGAATGACGATAATGCCGCGAATTTCACCCGCTTGCATTTTGTCGATTAATAAATGGCGGTTATGACTAATAGTCGCATCGATAAATGGCGAACCCGTGAAGGTATCAACCAATTCACGTGCTTGAGAGCTTTGTTGATCAAGTAAAATACCAACGCGTAATTTACTTGAGTCTAAATTGATACCGTAACCAAAAATAAATAATAACATCAATGGAATAAGTACAGCGATAAGGGCACTGCTGGGGTCACGAGTAATTTGTTTACTTTCTTTCCAGCATAGTGCTTTAAGCCTACGCCACGAAAAATGAGAAGCGGAATGCGTCATTTTGCCTCCTGTTGCTTATCATAATCCATAATCAAGCCAATAAATGCATCTTCCATCGATGGGTCGGGATTATCGGTAGTCGTCACTTGCTGTTTGAGCTCGTCAGGCGTGCCAGCTGCAATAATTTTTCCATGGTAAACCAGCCCTATACGGTCACAATATTCTGCCTCATCCATAAAGTGAGTCGTGACCATTACAGTGACGCCTTTATCTACCATTCCATTGATATGTAGCCAAAATTCCCGACGAGTGAGTGGGTCAACGCCTGAGGTTGGCTCATCTAAAAATAAGATATCAGGCTCATGCATCAATGAGCAGGCGAGGGCTAAACGTTGTTTATAACCCAGAGGGAGGGATTCAGTAACCTGATTGATAATCGGTTTGAAATTAAAAGCCTCAACCATTTCGTGGATTTTTTTGGCTTGTTGCTGATGGTGTAACCCATAAACACCTGAAAAGAATTTCAGGTTTTGTCCCACTTTCAGGTTGCCGTACAGCGAGAACTTTTGTGCCATATAGCCAAGTTGTTGCCTGACTTTGTTTGAACTCGTTTTTAAATCCATTCCAAGAACGAGTGCTTGCCCACTTGTGGGTTTCATTAACGCACACATCATTTTAAAGGTCGTTGATTTCCCTGCACCATTTGGCCCCAATAAACCAAAAATCTCCCCGCGTTTCACTTGGAAATTTACGCGATCAGTTGCGGCAAATTGGCCAAATTTTTTGGTTAAATTACGCGCTTCTATGACGGTTTCTTCAGGAGCAGGTGGAATTTGCGGCACGATAGCGGCTAATTCCGAACGATGAGATGGGCCTCCACCTAATAAGTCAATAAATGCATCTTCGAAACGAGGCTGCGCTTCAATGAGTTTCCCATCTGCCATATTTAATGCGGTTAATAAATTCGTTTGGGATGCATTCGGCTTCAAAATTAAGCGAACATAGCGGCCTTGGATCACGCCATCGGTAGTTTCTGGTAATACGAGTGCATTTTGCAATACTGTGCGTTTTTGTGTGGCAGGTACATCGAGTAAAAAGGAACGTCCCGCCATTTTTTCAGTCAATAATTCAGGTTTGCCTGCATAAAGCTGTTTGCCTTTATTTAATAGCAGTACATTTTTACACTGTTGTGCTTCATCTAAATAGGAAGTACTCCAAAGGATCAGCATTCCATCATCAGCAAGGGTATGAACCATTTGCCATAGTTCCCGCCGAGCGATGGGGTCAACGCCAACACCGGGTTCGTCGAGTAAAAGAACCTTGGGTTTTCCTAGTAATGTACAGGCTAACCCGAGTTTTTGTTTCATCCCCCCTGATAATTTACCCGCCAGCCTACTGGTAAAAGGAGCTAAGCTAGTGAAAGAAAGCAGCTGCTGATAGGTTTTTTGCCGCTCTTCGCCGAGTACTCCACGCAAATCTGCGTACAAATTTAAATTTTCCTGTACAGTCAGGTCTTCATATAAACCAAATTTTTGGGGCATATAGCCTAGGTCTGCTCGCATAGCAATGCTGTCGTCGATGGGGTCGAGCCCCATCACGCTAATTTTCCCAGCATCTGGTTTTAATAGCCCTGCAATCATGCGCATTAAGGTTGTTTTTCCAGCACCATCAGGGCCGACAAGGCCAGTTACAGAGCCCCCATGAATATCGATTGTTAAGCTTTCAACGGCAGGTGCACCTAAGCCAGCAAAAGTTTTCTCGACGTTGGATAGGCGAATACTGTAATCATCACTCATAGCAAACTCTTACTGTTTATTATCAGCAAACTGAATAGTCACAGGCATTCCTTGGCGTAAAGCATCGTCAGCATCATTGACAACGATACGCAGTCGATAGACTAAATCGGTTCTTAAATCAGGGGTTTGTACGCTTTTAGGCGTAAACTCAGCGGTAGGGGAAACAAACCCGATGGAACCATGATAAGGCTGATTCGGGCGGCTATCGGTATACAGCAAGACCTCTCTACCAGGGATGGCATCTCCGAGGTGTGGTTCGCTAACATAGGCTCGAACCCAAACGGGGTTTGTTAATGTGACGCTAAATACGGTATTACCTGCACTGATGATTGTGCCCGGTTCTATTGCTCGGGTTAAAATAGTCCCAGATGAAGGTGCAGTTAAAATGGTGTCTTTCAAGTCGAGTTCAGCTTGGGCAACAGCCGCTTCAGCTTGTAACCATTCACCTCGTGCAGCGGCTATTTCTTCTTGGCGAAAGCCACTTTGGTATTGATTCAGCTTGTCTTGTGCTGCTTGAAGAGCGGCAAATGCTTGGTTTCGGTTGTTTTTCGCGTTGTCTAAATCATTAGCTGAAATAACGCGAGATGCTGCAAGCCCTTGCTGACGTTTATAAAAGTTATCGGCATATTGCCAAGCTGCTTGTTTTTGAGCCAACTCCGCTTCAACTTGTGCGATTTCTTGGGTGCGGTAACCACTTTCTTTCAAAGCGAGTTGGGCTTTGGCGCTGTCGCGCACCCCTTTGGCTTTATTTAACGCGTTAATGTAGGGAGCGTCATCCAGTTGACCAAGCTGCTGGCCTGCAATAATTTTTGCGCCTTCATCAACGCTTAGGGATGCAAGCTTGCCCGGGACACGAAAACCGAGATTTACCGTGCGGACATCAACATTGCCGTAGAGTGTTAATATCTTGTCTTGCTGTGATTGATAGTAGTAATAACCGCCAATTGCAGCGCCGATTAATATGAGAATAATGAAAACAACAACAGAACGGTTTTTATTGCTCATAGCTAACCTTACTTAAAGAATCCACGATATGAAAACAAATTTGTTGTTAGAGGCCGCTGTTTTTAGTGGAAAAATGTGGCATAAATTACAATAAAATCATCAGCCTCTAGTTATTATCAATGTGAATAAATCACTTTAATATTTTTATCATATCACTTTTCATATTGTTTGCGATGGCGTAAGCCTGCTAATAATATATTTGTATGCTCAATAAGAACTTGATTAATAATTTTAAATTCATTTTCATTAATATGCTTCCAACCGGTTTGACGTAATAACGTCTCTCTAGCAATACGAAATGACAGCGTTTCGCCAAGGATAGCGTGAGTGTGAATTAGCGTTGTTAAATGATTGGGATCAGCACCAATGTAAATGGCAATCAAACGGTTTAGACGCGAATGTATTGGGCCTAAAGCCTGTTCGTGGATGATTGTATAGGCTTCGGTTGGGTTGAGTTGTTCACGTGCTAATATGCGAGAAAAACTTAAATTTTTCTTTTCCAACTGAAAGTGATTATAGGCAATGACTGTTTTTTGTAGTAAACCAAGCGCATCATCAGTGACTTGAACTGATAAAGGTTGATTTAGAAAGTTGTCAATTTCTTGAAAGACATCATGGAAATCGTCCCGGATTGTTTGTGTGATAAGCTGAGCAACAGCTAAGTAAAGTCCTTCTTTTGAGCCAAAATAATAAGAAATTGCGGCAATGTTTTGCCCTGATGCCTGTGCGATTTTGCGTGTGGTAGCGCCATCAAGCCCTTGTTCTCCATATACATCAGCAGCAGTGAGAAGCAATTGCATTTTCGCATTTTCTCCTCGCAATGTTGACGATGAATTTGTATTCATAACCATTCCTTTAAAAATTCAGAATTAAATAATATCTAATTAGCTCTTGGTGGCTTTTCATTTTTATAAAAATCAAAAAACGACATCTCATAGTACCATGTAAGTATATATACTATACGAATGAGATTTTATATTAATTTATTAACCAAACTAAATTAATATATTTATCATCAGCAAATGATGTTAGAATTTTACACAGTGTCGCACGGCAGTTTGCGCTTTTCTTCTGACTCACTTCCCCATAACTGCCACATTCAATTTGAAGCGGTGAAGCCCGGAGTAATTAATTTGACTACTTTTTCAGACCTCGCGTTAAACGAGGAAATTTTGCTTGCCATTAATGAATTAGGCTATGAAAGTCCTACGCCTATTCAACAACAAGCTATCCCAGCCGTGCTTGCAGGAAATGACCTTTTAGCTAGCGCCCAAACAGGTACAGGTAAAACGGCTGGTTTTACATTGCCAATTTTACAAAAGCTTATTACAACTCCTCGAGCAGGGAAGGATCGCAAGCCTATTCGTGCGTTAATTTTGACGCCAACAAGGGAGCTTGCAGCACAAGTAGCTGAAAATGTAAAAGAATATAGCCGTCATTTACGTATTCGTTCTTTTGTGGTCTTTGGTGGGGTAAGCATTAACCCACAAATGATGAAGTTACGTGGCGGGGTTGATGTCTTAATTGCAACTCCGGGGCGCTTATTAGATTTAGCGCACCAAAATGCGGTAGATCTTTCTCAAGTCGAAGTTTTCGTACTTGATGAAGCTGACCGTATGTTAGATATGGGGTTCATTCATGATATTCGTAGGGTGATTAATAAGTTACCTAAAAAGCGCCAAAACTTATTATTCTCAGCAACGTTTTCTGACGAAATCAAACAACTGGCGAATAAATTACTCAATAATCCAGTGACTATTGAAGTTGCTCCACGAAACTCAGCTTCGGAGCAAATTACCCAGTATGTGCATCTGGTTGATAAAAAAAGAAAAGCAGAGCTGCTTTCGTTTATGATTGGCCGTGAAAATTGGCAACAAGTCCTCGTCTTTACACGTACAAAACATGGCGCAAACCGTCTTGCTGAGCATTTAAATAAAGATGGCGTTAAAGCTGCGGCTATTCATGGCAACAAGAGCCAAGGGGCGCGTACACGTGCATTAGCTGACTTTAAATCTGGAGATATTCGTGTTTTAGTGGCAACGGATATCGCAGCTCGTGGTCTTGATATTGAACAGCTTCCTTATGTGGTGAATTTTGAGCTACCTAATGTTGCAGAAGATTATGTTCACCGTATTGGCCGTACAGGCCGTGCAGAATCAACTGGAATGGCTGTTTCCTTAGTCTGTATTGATGAGGCTAAGTTACTCAAGGATATCGAGAGATTATTGAAAAAATCGATTCCATTGATGGCGATTGAAGGCTATGAGCCCGACCCATCCATCAAAGCGGAGCCTATTCAAAAAACACCACAACGGAATGAACGTCGTTCAGGCGGTTCAGGTGATAGGAATCAAAGTAAAGCACCACGTCGTAGCAATGCACCATCGTCAAAGCCGAGTTCAGGAAAGGGGGCGGGTTCCCCATGGAAAAACGCACAGAAAAAAGTCAAACAAGGGCGTAGTGATAGTTAACCTCCCGTAATCTTGTAGCTCTTTTTAATGTTAATAGCATTGACTAGAGCTATTTGAAAAAACATTTCAAGCCAGTCTCTGGCCACTCCTGTCTTAGAATTTTTCCTGCTTATCAATTAAATAAACGGTATGATAAGCAGGAATTATTACGTTTTTTGTGAGTCACTTATGCGCGTTTTATTAGCTCCTATGGAAGGGGTTTTAGATCCTCTAGTTCGTTGTTTATTAAGTGAAGTTAATGACTATGACCTATGCATAACAGAGTTTGTTCGTGTGGTTGATACCCTTTTACCCGCAAAAACATTTTACCGTTTATGCCCTGAGCTAAAGCATGAAAGTCGTACCCTTTCAGGGACACTTGTCCGTGTACAGTTGCTAGGGCAGCATCCTCAGTGGTTAGCAGAAAATGCAAACCGAGCGGTCGAGTTAGGATCTTGGGGGGTTGATTTAAATTGCGGGTGTCCATCAAAAACAGTCAATGGCCATGGCGGTGGTGCGACATTATTGAAACAACCTGATTTAATTTATCGAGCTGCTAAATCAATGCGAGAAGCGGTTCCAAAAGAATTACCTATTTCGGTTAAGGTCCGTTTAGGGTGGGATAGCTCTGAATTTGCTTATGAAATTGCAGATGCGGTTCAACAGGCAGGGGCCACAGAGCTCACTGTTCACGGTAGAACGAAAGAAGACGGTTATAAAGCAGAGAGTATTAATTGGTCTGCTATTGGAGAGATCCGCCGTAAATTATCGATCCCAGTGATTGCTAATGGTGAAATTTGGGATTATGCGAGCGCACAGCGCTGCCTTGAAATCACAGGTTGTGATGCCGTGATGATTGGTCGTGGAGCACTAAACACCCCAAACCTTAGCCGGGTGGTTAAATTTAATGAATCTAAAATGCCTTGGGAGCAGGTTGGCAGGTTGTTATTAAAGTATACGGAGCTTGAAAAACAAGGAGATACAGGCCATTACCATGCTGCTCGAATCAAGCAGTGGCTAGGTTATTTACGTAAAGAATACCATCAGGCAGATGAACTGTTTTCTCAGGTTAGATCGTTAAAAAATGCCCAACAGATTGCGCAAGTGATAACTGAAATTGTGAGTAATTAGTTATGAATAATGTTAATTAGCAAAATTTTATAGTTGCGAAATTAACTCATAGGGTCTTTACTTAATTGGTAGGAGAGCGATTTAATTTATTTAAAGCTCATACTGTTGTCTGAGAATATTTTGATGTATGTCGTGAAATTACCTAGTCTGGGAGGCGTAAGATGGGTGTAATAGCTTGGATTATTTTTGGTCTAATTGCTGGTGTTTTAGCTAAGTGGCTGATGCCGGGTACTTACCACATGGGGTTCATTATGACCACCGTGTTGGGGATTGTTGGTGCTGTTGTGGGTGGTTACATCAGCACTTTCTTTGGTAAAGGAAAAGTTGATGGCTTCAACTTTGGTAGCTTTGTTGTCGCGGTTATCGGAGCGATAGTCGTGCTGTTCTTAGCTGGGATATTTGCCAAATAGCTATTTTCTCTACTTGATAAATCTTTATTCTATAAGCCACTTGAATATTAAGTGGCTTATATTTTTATGGCGGTGGGGAGGCTACGACTCAATTGGCAGGCCGTTATCTTGCCCCCATTGGGCCCATGAACCATCATACAAACGTACGTTTTGGTTACCTAATAATGTTAATGCCATTAATACCACCGCAGCGGTCATTCCTGAACCACAGGTCGTCACAGAAGGTGCATGGATATCCACACCTTGTTTAGTAAAGATAGCTTTAAGTTGCTCTGGTGATTTGAATTCACCCTTTTCAACGAGAAGATCCCATGGGACGTTTTTGCTCCCAGGAATATGACCCATACGCAAGCCTGGACGAGGTTCCGGCGCTTGCGCAAGAAAGCGTGGCTCTGCACGAGCATCAATAATTTGAATTTTGCCTTGATTCACAATATCAAGCATTTGCTCTTGATTCAGTGCATTACTGTCTTTGCGTGTTGCATGGAACTGTTTCGCAGCTGGTGGAGTGACTTCCCCGGACTGAACATCAAACCCAGCAGTTTTCCAAGCATCGATACCACCAGCTAAAATTTTAACGTTTTTGCAGCCCATTGTGGTAAAAGTCCACCATGCTCTTGGGGATGAAAATAAATTATTCTGCGAATAAATAATAACTTGGGTGTCATTGCCAATGCCCATGGCACTAACGGCTTGGCTAAAAATATCGGCACTTGGCAGCATATGGGGTAAATCACAGCTTTTGTCTGCAATTTCGTCTTGATGAAAGAACTGAGCGTTAGGAATGTGTTCTTCTAAATATTGCTGGCGGCAATCATAAGGTGCAGTCGGTGGTGGAGAGGATGCATCGAGTACAACGATGTTGTCATCAAATAGATGTGAATTTAACCATTGTGGGGTGACGAAATAATCGTTGTACATAAGCTATCTCCATCCTGGGCTGATAAATTATTTTAAAATTACTGAATTTGATTGGGTGCTGGCAGTGCTGAAGGGGATTGCGGCTGCCCTTGTTCAAGGGGAGTTGTTGAACGTGTATAAATGTTCATACCCGCTAAAACAATACCGCCAACAGAACCAAAAGCACATAATGCGCAAAGTGCGATAACAACCTTTTTCATTTTTTATAGCCTGCCTAGTGATAAAAATTCAAAATAGTATAAGAACTCAAAGTATAACCGGATGAGTGTTGCAAACAAGTTAAAAGCTATTTTTTCTGTTGCATAATGGGCGTTTTGCAAAAAGCTTCCCAATTTTTATGTATAATGGGTATTAATACAGTAGTTTTGCGAAGCGGTTGGCAAAAAATTTTTTTTCCTATTTCGTATTGTTGTCGGTTTCGTTATCTTTCATCTTAACTTTGGTCACCTGCATAATTTATGTCCCTGTCAAATAAAACTAAAGAACAAATAACTCAGTGGTATAAAGGGTTATCCGTACAAATTGACGGGTTTGTTTCTCGAGCCCCACAGCGGGAGATGATCGCGCAAGTCGCAAAAAACCTAGCGGATGATGATGGTCGCCATTTGGTCATAGAGGCACCTACAGGGGTGGGGAAAACGCTATCTTATTTAATACCGGGAATTGCAGTTGGCAGGGAAGAAGGAAAAACCTTAGTAGTCAGTACGGCAAATGTGGCGCTACAAGACCAAATTTATAGCAAAGATTTACCGTTATTAAGCAAAATTATTCCTGATCTAAAATATACGGGTGCATTCGGGCGTGCTCGTTATGTTTGTCCTCGTAATTTAGAAGCTATCTGCGCAGCAGAAGGCGAACAAATTGATTTAATGTTATTGGTGGAAGATAAAACAGAAATTGCGAATAGTGAAGAACGGGCAATTTGTCAGCAGCTGCGGCATGATTTTCAGAGCTTTGCATGGGATGGGTTAAGGGATCATCACAAACGTGCATTTAGTGATAGTTTATGGCGTAAAGTTAGCACTGATAAAATGAATTGTTTGGGTCGTAATTGCCAATTTTATCAGCGGTGTCCATTTTTTATTGCTAGGCGGGAAATCGAAGATGCCGATGTGGTGGTCGCTAATCATGCATTGGTTATGGCCGCAATGGAGAGTGAGTCGGTTTTGCCGGACCCGAAAAACTTATTATTAGTGCTTGATGAAGGCCACCATGTCCCAGACGTTGCGAGGGATGCACTTGAAGTTGAAGGCGAAATTACGTTAGTTCAATTAACGGCACAGCTCGATAGCTTTATTCAGCATGTTGGGCAATATATGGGGCAATTTCGTCCAGTGAAGCCACCAAAGCTCGCTAATCCTGAACGGTTACAGCAACATGCAGAAAAATTACGGGAAACATTTCGCGATTTCTCATTATTAGCGAATGCATTATTACCAGAAACATCAAAAGAAACTGAATATTTATTTCCACTAGGTGTATTACCTGAAGCAATGCAATTAAGCTGTCAGGTGTTGTTCAAGCAGACTGATGCGTTACAAGGGCTGGCTGAAGCTATCTTAAATGATTTAACGGAACAAACTGCGAAACAAGATATCGTTCGCTTACATCGTTCCATTATTGTGACTAGCAGGGCTATGGGGTACTTTGAAAATATGTCGAAGCTATGGCGGCTGGCGGCATTAGAGCAAAGTTCAGGAGCTCCTGTGTCAAAATGGTTAAGTCGGCGTTATGAGAAAAACCAATCTCGTTTCTTTATGCATTGTGCGGGGATCCGAGTAAGTGAGCAGTTACAACATTTGTTATGGCGCAATGTGCCTCATATTGTCATTACCTCGGCAACACTGAGGTCGTTGAACAGTTATTCACGTTTTATGGAGCTCACAGGGCTATCCGAAAAAAGTGATGACCGCTTTGTGACATTGTCTTCCCCTTTTAACCATGTTGAGCAGGGTAAAATTATTATTCCTAAAATGGAATATGAGCCAACTATCAATAATGAAGCTGAACACTTAGCAGAAATGGCGGTATTTTTCCGTGAGCAATTTACTCAAAATACTCATCGTGGAGTATTGGTTTTATTTAGTAGCCAAAGAGCGATGGAAGGCTTTCTCGAACACGTAAAAGATTTGCGCTTGCAGCTTTTGGTCCAAGGAGATCAACCTCGCTACCGGTTAGTTGAAACACATTGCGAAAGAATTAACCAAGGGCAAGCTAGTGCCTTAATTGGCTTACAATCGTTTGCTGAGGGGTTAGACCTCAAAGGGGAATACTTAACTCAGGTCCATATTCATAAAATTGCGTTTCCACCAGTAACAAACCCAGTGATTATCACAGAAGGGGATTGGTTGAAATCATTGAAGAGATACCCATTTGAAGTACAAAGTTTACCGAGCGCTTCATTTAATTTGATACAGCAAGCGGGCAGGCTAATTCGTAGTCATGAATGTTATGGTGAAATTATTATTTATGATAAACGTTTACTGACTAAAAATTATGGTAAAAGGCTATTAAATGCATTACCAGTATTTCCGATAGAACAACCCGAAATACCTAAAAAACAGTAAATAATTAAATTAACTCATTTTATTTTTAGATATTTAAATAACAGTTTGATTTATAGTTATTTACTCGCAAATAAAATGGCCACTTTTCAGTGGCCATTGGTCAATTTTAATTGACTCTATTTACGACATTACTCAATATTTGCTTCTAAGAACCAGAGGAATTTATCCATATCGCGGGAAGCCGCAGTAAACATATCCGCAGTGTCTTCGTCTTCCACTTCGTCAATGGCTTTGCGGATATCATTCGCGACAATAGCATAGCGGTCGGCTAACGCTTTCAAGTGGTCTTGTACGCTATGGATATTAATTGGGTAAGCTTCTAACGAGGTGAAGCGGTTAACTTCTTGGGTTGTACCAATAGCAACCCCACCCAATTGAACCGCGCGTTCTGCGAATTCATCTAAATGTTCAACTAACGTGGTTCTAAAGCCATCTAGCATTTCATGTACAGCGATAAAATTGCGACCACGCATATTCCAGTGGGCTTGTTTAGTCATTAGAGAGAGATCGGTAAAGTGGACAACCATAACATTAAGAATTCCAATGGTTTCCAATTTTACGCTGTCTTCCATATCATTACGTGTATATAAAAGTTCATTTGAAGATGCTTTAAATAATTTAGCTGTGCTCATGATTCATCCTCTCTTAAATATGAATTTGTTTAGTAACCTCATCTGTCAATAAATATAAAATAACCAAACTAATTTGTCATAATGTAATAAACGATTAATTTAATAGGTCTATTCGATAAACTTTATTAACCGTTAATTAATTGTGGATCTTCGATACTAATCGTTTTTGACAATAAGTGCGATAGAGATAATTAATTTTTATTTAAAGCATAAACTAGAAATAAAAATAGATTATTTCAAATTGATGAATAAAACTTTACACGAAAAAAGGTTAATAAATATCAATATATCGAATTTATTAACCTTGACTGTCTTTGTTTGCTTCTAGCTTTTAGTGGCTAGGACACTTTTTCAATTTTTGACTTTGGTACCGCTGTTGAGGTGGAGCCAATAGAAGCACAGACAATACATAATAAGGCTAACCACTGAGTCATCGTTAAGTGCTCATTTAGGAAAACAATTCCTAAAAATGCACCCATACAAGGTTCAAGGCTCATCAATGTACCAAAAGTTCGGGCAGGTAAACGCGTTAGCGCGATCATTTCTAAAGTATAAGGAAATGCGGTTGATAAAATCGCGACTGCTAGTGCAATAGGTAAAATTGAGGGGTCGAACATCACCTCGACACCTGTTTGCATTAAACCGATCGGGAAGAAAATCATCGCAGAAATAAATGAACCGATAGCCACGGTGGCAGCGCCATAGCCCGCTCCCGCTCGTTGGCCAAATATAATATACAACCCCCAACAGACACCGGCTCCGAGAGCATAGATAGCACCGAGTGTATCAATGGATTCAATATTATCGCCAATTGGGAGTAAAAATAATAACCCAACTATAACAAGGGCTATCCACAAAAAATCAATTGGGCGGCGAGAGGAGAACATTGCGACAGCTAAAGGACCAGTAAACTCTAGTGCAACGGCTATTCCTAATGGAATGCGCTCAAGGGAAAGGTAAAACAAATAATTCATCGTACCTAGGGACAAGCCGTAGGCTAGCAGTGGAACTAGCGAGCTTCTTCTGAATTTTAAACGCCAAGGTTTAAAAATAACAAATAATATAATTGTAGCAAGCAATAAACGTAAACCAGTAACACCGGGAGCGCCGATAACAGGAAATAAAGTTTTAGCTAAAGAAGCCCCGCTTTGAATAGAGGTCATAGCAAGCAGTAATAACCCGATAGGTAATAGCGGAAATGCGCTCTTTTTAGTGTCGGCAGACATAAATAAGTAAACCTCAGACAACGTAACTTAATTGGCAATAAATATTTAGAAAAATAAGTATTTGATGATGAAAAATAATTTCTGACAGATTATCTCATAAAACCCTGCTGCTTTATATTTCTTTATTTTACAGCTAACAATAACAAGGTGATAAATGTGCTCTATGGGTATTCAAGGTGTTGTTTTAACTGAATGGCGATGTTATAAACATGGATTAATTTTATGGTGGGAAGGATGATGCTTGAGCTTCTACACTAGGCTCGTATAATTCCATTCTCTAAAAAGCCACTATAAAAATGGAAATGAAGAACAAATGGGAAAAATTAAAAGCATTGCAGTGTATTGTGGTTCAAGCATGGGAAAAAACGAAATTTATCAGCAAAAAGCCATTGAATTTGCTAAAGAAATGGTTAGTCGCGATATCGCATTAGTCTATGGTGGGGCGAGTGTGGGGATTATGGGAACGGTTGCTGATACTGTTTTGTCATTAGGTGGTAAGGCGATTGGTGTGATCCCTTCATTGCTAGAAGAACGCGAAATTTCTCATAAGAATTTAACTGAACTGTATAAAGTTGAAACGATGCATCAGCGTAAAAGTAAAATGATTGAACTTGCCGATGCTTTTGTCGCTTTACCAGGCGGTTATGGCACGCTTGAAGAGTACGCAGAAGTATTTACTTGGAGCCAAATTGGTTTACATACTAAACCATGTGCCTTGTTTAATATTAATAATTATTGGCAACCATTGATTGATATGACAAATAAAATGGCGGATGAAGGTTTCCTACATGAAAAATATCGTCATATGGCGATTGTGAATGATTCGCCAGCTGAATTACTAGAAAGCTTCGAAACGTATATTGCGCCACCAATTAAAACTTACGATTAGCATTAATATCGAAATCACAGAGAGGTATGCATGATAAGGGAAGCTATAAAAAGTGATATAGACTCTATTTTATCGCTTTATCAAATTTTGTTTTCGGAAATGGCATTACTAGACCCCGAGCGCTTACAACCTGCAGAGCAGGCTAGGGAATTTATTGAAAATGCGATTATCGATGATAAATTTTATTTGTTAGTTGCTGAATTTAACGGTGAGATTAAAGGATTTTGCATCGCGCAACAACAAGTTGCTGATCCTTATAGCTGCATTGTTCCTCGAAATTTTGGTTATATTTTTGACTTAGTGGTTGACCCCAATTTCCGTGGTGAAAAAGCGGGGCAAAAATTACTCGATGGCATGAAAGCATGGGCGAAGAGTAGGCAGTTTAGCCACTTGGAGCTGTCGGTATTAGCGAAAAATCATAAAGCCATTAAGTTTTATGAGCGAGAAGGGCTAACAGAAATCAGCCGTACTATGGGGATCACGCTTTAGTTTGGCATTTAGTCAGACTTTCCTTCCGTGTTAATCAATTTGCTGAAAACAGCACAAGATCTAAGCGGTGTAATATGGCATAATGCGCCGCTATTTATACCTGCCATACTCTAATGACCATGCATGGAATGTATTTTGCTGCTCAAATCACTATTTTGGGTTGTTTTGCACGCTGTAGTCATGGACCCAAATCATCGCAGGCTATTTTACACCGTTTAATTTAAGGCATAGCAGTGTTAACAACGAACAATATCACTATGCAGTTTGGCAGTAAGCCACTGTTTGAAAACATTTCAGTTAAATTTGGCACAGGCAACCGTTATGGTTTGATCGGCGCAAATGGCGCAGGTAAATCCACATTTATGAAGATCTTAGGGGGAGACTTAACCCCAACAGCGGGTAATGTGAGCACGACTGATCCAAATGAGCGTATTGGTAAACTTCGCCAAGATCAGTTCGCATTTGAAGAATTTACCGTGCTTGATACCGTGATTATGGGGCATAGCGAACTGTGGGATGTAAAACAAGAGCGCGATAGGATCTACGCCTCACCTGAAATGAGCGAAGAAGACGGCTATCGAGTCGCTGACTTAGAGGTCGCTTATGGTGAAATGGACGGCTATAGCGCAGAAGCACGTGCAGGTGAATTATTACTGGGTGTAGGTATCCCTGTTGAACAGCATTATGGGCCGATGAGTGAAGTCGCACCTGGCTGGAAACTGCGTGTGCTGCTGGCACAAGCCCTATTTTCTGACCCAGATATTTTATTACTCGATGAGCCGACGAACAACTTGGATATCGATACGATTCGTTGGTTAGAGCAAGTGCTGAATGATCGTAACTGTACTATGATCATTATTTCCCATGATAGGCACTTTTTAAATACCGTATGTACGCACATGGCTGACCTAGATTATGGTGAATTACGTTTATTCACGGGTAACTATGATGAATATATGATCGCGGCAACCCAAGCTCGTGAACGTCTATTGTCGGATAACGCAAAGAAAAAAGCGCAAATTGCTGAGCTGCAATCTTTCGTTAGTCGTTTTAGTGCGAATGCTTCTAAGTCGAAACAAGCGACTTCCCGTGCACGTCAAATTGATAAAATTCAATTGGATGAGGTGAAAGCGTCTAGCCGTCAAAACCCATTCATTCGTTTTGAACAAGAGAAAAAATTGTTCCGCAATGCACTGGAATTAGAAGCGGTAACGAACGGTTATGACCAAGGGCCATTATTTAAAAACGTCAATTTATTACTGGAAGTTGGCGAAAAAATGGCGGTTATTGGTGCTAACGGTATCGGTAAAACGACATTCTTAAAAACGCTGGTGGGTGAACAACCTGCAACGAGCGGAATGGTTAAATGGTCAGAAAACAGTAGCATTGGTTACTATGCTCAAGACCACGCAGAAGATTTTGAAACAGATTTAACCGTGTTTGACTGGATGAGTCAGTGGAAAAGTGAAGGAGATGACGAGCAAGCGGTGCGCAGTATTTTAGGCCGTTTACTGTTTTCTCAAGATGACATTAAAAAGAAAGTTAAAGTGTTATCCGGTGGTGAACAAGGGCGCATGTTATTTGGTAAGTTAATGATGCAACAACCAAATATTTTGATTATGGATGAACCAACCAACCACTTGGATATGGAATCTATCGAATCATTAAACTTAGCTCTCGAATTATACAAAGGAACGTTAATTTTCGTTTCCCATGACCGTGAGTTTGTCAGCTCGTTAGCGAGCCGTATTTTGGAGATTAAAGAAGATAAAGTCATTGATTTCAAAGGTACTTATGATGAATACCTGACAAGCCAAGGTGTCGTTCTTTAAATCTGGTTTTTGGATGAAAAACAAAAAGCCCTCAATTCTGAGGGCTTTTTAATGGGCGAAGTAAACTTAGTTTTTCTTCACAAATTCAGATTTCAATTTCATTTGGCCGAAGCCATCAATTTTACAGTCGATATTGTGGTCGCCTTCGACCAAACGGATACCTTTAACGCGGGTACCAATTTTTAGCATAGAAGAGCTGCCTTTGACTTTAAGATCTTTAATAACCGTGATGGTATCACCATCAGCTAACAGGTTGCCATTGGCATCTTTTACAATCAATTCATCAATATCAGCTACAGGCTCGGCATCATTCCATTCATGCGCGCACTCAGGGCAGATATACATATCGTTATCAGTATAGGTGTATTCAGACTGGCATTTCGGGCAAGGAGGGAATTGCATATTCATACTCTCAGTAACTTTATCAAAAGAATAAACAGTGGTGATATTTAAACCATCAAGCACCACAAAAGAGAGATAGTATAAGGTGAAAGGAGAATTAAATTATTTTTTCGGATTATTCCTAATTTTGATGTGGTGAAAATGGGAAAAAGGCGAGAAAAGCCTCGCCTGAATGATGAGAAAAAACAACTTGCCCGAAAATTTAGTCGTTAGCCTTTAGCACAGACTTCACAATGGGGATCTTTGCTAAGTTTAAATTGGCGAAAATCCATAGTCATTGCATCAAATAACAATACTTTTCCTGAATTAACTTTCCCATAATTAGCTAATAATTTAATTGTTTCCATTGCTTCTAGCGTACCAATGGTACCAACTAAAGGGGACATAACTCCGGCTTCAACACAAGTTAAGTTATTTTCACCAAATAAACGGCTTAAACAGTGATAACAAGGGGTGCTTTCTTCATAAGTAAAAACAGATAATTGCCCTTCCATGCGGATGGCAGCACCTGAAACCAGTGGTTTTTTCTGTGGTAAACACAGGCGATTAAGCTGTTCACGAATGGCAACGTTATCGGTGCAGTCTAAGACCACATCATGGTGCATGATTAATTCATCAAGTTGAGCATCATCTAGTTGTGCATTGACGGTGTCAATTTGGATATGTGGGTTAATGGCAGCAAGTTGCACTTTAGCTGAATCAACTTTGGGTGTACCAATGGTGGCGTCACGGTGCAAAATTTGCCGTTGCAAGTTAGACAACGACACAGTATCGAAATCCACCAATGTCAGATGACCGACACCGGCAGCAGCAAGGTATTGTGTTGCAGCGCAGCCTAAACCGCCAAGGCCAATAACTAGCACTTTGCCAGCCTTAAGTTTTTCCTGCCCATCGAAATCAAACCCACGGAGGATAATTTGGCGGTTATACCGCAACATTTCCAGATCGCTAAGCTCTTGCACAGTTATTATTCACTTTTTAATAAATAGTTAAACATTTCGACTTCAACCATTTCACCTGCTTCAACACGCCCACGCTCTCGTTCAAGGACAATAAAGCAGTTAGCTAAACTAAATGAACTAAACACGTGTGAGCCTTGGTGACCCGTTGTGGCGACTTGTAACTGTCCTTGCTCATTGGTGCTTAGAATTCCTCGTTGAAAATCTAAACGGCCCGGGCTTTTCTTCAATGTGGTGGTAACTGGAACTTTAAAGCGTAGCGGGGCACGCCATTGGCTGTGCCCTGAAAGACGAGCAATCAGCGGTTGAACCAATTGGTAGAAGGTGAGTGCTGCGGAAACGGGGTTCCCCGGTAGCCCACAAAACCAAGCGTCACTCAGCTTGCCAAATGCAAAGGGTTTTCCTGGTTTTATAGCTAACTTCCAAAAACCAATCGTGCCTAATTCATCCAAAATTTGTTTGGTATAGTCGGCTTCACCCACGGAAACTCCACCACTACTGATCACTAAATCCGCGTGTTGGTTAGCTTCGATAAAGGTTTGTTTGAGTTTTTCTGGCGAGTCCGGTATCACACCTAAATCGAGCACTTCGCAGTTAAGTTTTTCAAGCATCAGACGGACGGTAAAGCGGTTAGTATCATAAATTTGCCCATCTGCTAAAGGAAGGCCGACCGCTTGCAGTTCATCACCTGTTGAAAAAACGGCAACTTTAAGGCGACGATATACGGCGACATCTGCAATACCCAGTGAAGCAATTAAAGGTAGCTGAGCAGTGGTAAGTAAGGTTCCTGCAGGGAACACCGCACTGCCTTGGGCAATATCTTCCCCAGCTTTACGAATATTACTGCCTTGTTTGATGGGGTGGGTGAATATAATCCCTTGCTCGGTTTGTTCTGTAGACTCTTGCATGACAACAGTGTCCACACCTTGTGGAATTGGAGCACCCGTCATAATACGCACGCAGCAACCCGCTTTGAGCTCACCTTCCATCGGGTTGCCAGCAAATGATTTACCTGCCACAGGCATTGGCGTTTTACCATCCCAATCGGCAAAACGTAAGCCATAACCATCCATCGCAGAATTATCAAATGGTGGAACATTGATAGGAGAAATTAGGTCTGTCGCAATGATGCGCTGTGCAGAGGAGGTCAGTGGAATGATTTCTGTATCTGTGACGGTTTTCGTTTGAGATAGTAATTTTTCCAATGCAACATCTAGAGAAATCAAATCGTTAGTATGACACTGATCCATAAATAATGACCCTCATTATTGTTATCTGCCTTGAGGCTTTAAAATGTGTTCGTAATGCATATTATGGCAGAAATCCATTAGTGGGTGAATGAATAGAAATTGATTACAGATAGCTTTTGGTCAGATTTAACCAGTAAGGTGGCATTATCACAAACAAAATTATGCACAGAATGGTTAATGCTTAGGTTATGTATTGTGTTACTTATTGGCGGGTTATTGGTTTTTCACCATTCAAGGTTAAAGGATTGAGAAAAAGTGTGATAAAAATCACGTTATATAAGGTGTTAAACCGTTTAAAGAAAGTAATCATTGGGTGAATGAATTACAGGGGTAAATGCAATTATTTCACGGCAATTATCTATGTTGTGCTGGATTATCTGTACCTGCTGTTTTAGAGTACCGCACACCTGCATTTTATAAAAATAGTAATACCATTTGTGGAGGCTCACATGTCATCTCTGAGTAAAGAGGCCGAATTAGTTCATGCCGCGCTGGAGGCTAGAGGCTTAGAAACGCCTTTACGTATCCAGCCAAAGTCAGGCGACGAACGTAAGAAACTGATTGAAGGGCACATGACAGAGATCATGACGCTGCTGAATTTGGATTTAACCGATGACAGTTTAGCTGATACCCCTCGTCGTATCGCAAAAATGTATGTTGATGAAATTTTTTCAGGGCTTGATTACGCAAACTTTCCAAAAATCACTTTGATTGAAAATAAAATGAAAGTGGATGAAATGGTCACGGTGCGTGATATCACGCTAACAAGTACCTGTGAACACCATTTTGTTACGATCGATGGAAAGGCTACGGTTGCTTATATTCCAAAAGACAAAGTGATTGGTTTATCGAAAATTAATCGCATTGTGCAATTTTTCTCACAACGCCCACAAGTGCAAGAGCGCTTAACTCAGCAAATTTTGGTTGCTTTGCAAACATTATTGGGAACAACAAATGTGGCAGTTTGCATAGATGCGGTGCATTATTGCGTGAAAGCTCGTGGTATTCGTGACGCGACAAGTGCAACAACAACAACGTCACTTGGTGGGTTATTTAAATCAAGCCAAAATACACGGCAAGAATTTTTACGTGCAGTTCGTCACTTATAATTTATGACAACAACGACACCGTCAAGCCGCATTGACCAACTTGACGCTGTTCGTGGTATAGCAATTTTAGGTATTCTGCTAATGAATATCTTTGCATTTGCTTTACCACAAGCAGCGTATTTAAACCCTTACTATACCGATACAACATCCGATTCAGAGGCTTACCTCTGGGGTGTTTTCAATGTCCTTTTTCAAGGTAAAGTTCTCGCGATTTTTTCAATCCTATTTGGGGCAACGCTTGCTTTATTACACTCTCGCTCTCTTCGTTGGAACCAGTGCCGTTTATCTGTTTTAGCCCTATTCGGGGTGATCCATGGGGTTGGTTTTTGGGATGGTGATATTCTGTTGGCTTATGCATTAACCGGCTTGTTAGTGACCTATTTGCTTAATCAATATGATGATAGTTTATTATTGAAAATAGCACTATCAATCTATTTGGTTGGGTTAGTTATTTTGCTCGTGTTGGGAAGTAGTATAGATCCCTCCGGTTTTTGGCAAACCTCGGATGAGCAACTGGCATTTGAATATGTGATGCATACCTCGGGGGGAATGGATGGCGTGTTTTATCGGGCGTCAGAGATGCTCAAAATGGTTGAAATGTTGGTTATCCAATATGGCTGGCAATTAGCGGCATTGATGATTATTGGCGCACTGTTAATGAAAAATGGCTGGTTACAAGGGCAATTTAGCGCTCAACACTACCGTAAAATAGCCTACATATTTATCTTGCCATCGATATTGGTCCAAATAGTTTCGCTATACATGCAAAGCCAATTTAATTGGAGTTATTTTTCAACATCAATCATTGGTTACATTATTAATGAGCTAGTTATTCCATTCCAATCTTTAGGATATATCGCTTTGGTGTATGGTTTTTGGGAAAAAATCGCAAATAACAAGGTAATCCATGGGCTGCAATATGTGGGGCGGATGGCGCTGAGTAATTATATTTTGCAAACGCTAATTTGTACCACACTGTTTTACCAATTAGGCTATTTTGGTCAATTCACGCGGGTTGAATTAATTGTCTTGGTTCCCATTATTTGGGGAATAAATGTATTGTTTTCTTATTATTGGCTGATGTTTTTCAGACAAGGCCCACTTGAATGGTGTTGGCGCAAATTAACAGCAAAGTTAATAGGTAGATGAGTATTTATCTACCTATATATCTACTTCAATTTATTGACTTCATCCGGTGAAACCGCCGGATAGCCTTTAATTCCGGCTGGCATTTTAATCGGGGCTGGGATCGATTCTTGTTCACCTAAAAATTTAGGCTCCCGTTTTAAGATATATAAATCTGCCAGAGCGCCTAGCCGCGCAAACACTTCACGCACTCTCACTCTATACATCCCAGAAGGTGTCGGAACCGCTAAACATTGCGCATCAATACCTTTATGTTTGGCGATAAAGACCGCACGTTCACAATGAAAACGCTGGGTAATAATCGTAAAATTATCGGTATCAAACACTTTTTTAGTGCGTACTACGGAGTCTAATGTCCTAAAACCAGCAAAATCGAGCACAATTTTGGAGGCTGGAACCCCTTCTTTAATTAAATCTTTGCGCATGTTGATTGGCTCATTGTAATTATGAGCGCCATTATCACCACTGAGGAGCAAATATTTCACTTTTCCACTGTGGTATGCCTCCGCTGCGCCTTTAATGCGATAGGTATAATAGAGGTTATTAACACCAGAGGCATAATATTTGGATGTGCCGAGTACCATCCCGACATCGCGCGCAGGCAATTTTTCTACATCTTCATAGATATAGGGGGCGGTATCCCAGCTTATCCAGCGATCAAGCAACATTATGGTCGTAAATGCGATCCCTGCAAGAATAATAAGACCAAAAAACAGACGTTTCCTCATGTCCTAGCCTTGATAATAAAGAGTCATAATCCGAAATTGTCAGCCTCAGTAGGCCTGTGTCTCTAGGCTACTTGACTTAAATTAGTGACGCAAGTCGCGTAACGTAAAGTCATGTCAATGTCTGCACACTAATCGAAGTTGACTAATATTAAGCCTAATAATTGAATCAAAATTAATCAGACATTGGATGAAAAAGGTAAATCACGTTCTCATCAAAGAGTGATTCGCTTCACATCATGGTAGTTTTTATGGAATGAAACTATATATTATGAAATTTTAATTCTATATTTTTAATTTGAAGTGAAATATTGTTTCTTTGGTGGGTTTCTGTGAATAGCAGATCTTTAATTAGATAGGTGAGGAAAGTATGAAACTAACGACATTATTAGCCGCGAGTGCTGTGTTTGTTACCGCGAGTGTGGCAGCGAAAGAGTACCAAATCAATCATACCGATCAGTTAAAATCACTCAATGATGCGACTAAAAGTACGGAAGTCTGGGAAAAAGCAGAAATATTAACCGATTTTACGTACCCATGGGAAAAGGAAGCGGCTCCCAAAACAGATTTTCGCGCTTTGTGGAGTGATGACACATTATATTTCCGTTTTATTGCAGATGATAAAGATATTCAGTTAGGTGATAACCCAGATAAAGACCAAGCGGTGTTAGATTCTGACCGAGTCGAACTCTTTTTTGCGACTAGCCCTGAACTAAAACCTTATTACACGGCTGAAATGGACCCGAAAGGACGTACTTTCGATGCAAAAGCTAATTATTACCGTGAAGTTGACCCAAGTTGGAACTGGGAGACATTACAAACCGTGGGTGAAATAACGCCAAATGGTTATGTATTAACGGGAAAAATTGATTTGGATGAATTTACCAAACTTAATTTATGGCAAGACGCAGACAAGCAGACACTAATGTGTGCCATTTTACGTGGGGAGTTCAGCGCGGGTGAACCTAAGCAAGTGCGTAAATGGATTAGCTGGATCAAACCTGATTCTGTTAAACCTGATTTTCACATCCCATCTGCCTTCGGAACCTGTAAGTTCGTAAAATAGAGCTATCGCCGGTGGCTTTCGTCACCGGTATTTTTTTAATACAGACCTATTATTGTGAGAAAGATCATAACCCGCAATTAAGTTGTACAGAATTGCAGTGATTTGAATTGAAATAAAAATTCATTTAATGTATTTTTTAATGAAATTAAATTTCATGAGGGCGTTTTAATGTCTCTAGCCGAAAATACTCTGAGTGACTGCCTACACAATGAATTCAATCAGGAAACACAACAGTTTTCACGGTTGGATACACTCTCGATGGTGAAGGTTATTAACCAAGCCGATAGTACCGTTGCAGGGGCCATTCAGGCCGTTCTACCCGCGATTGCCCAAGTGGTTGACGCGATTGCCGGATGCTTAAAACAAGGTGGGCGCTTGTTTTACATTGGGGCGGGAACCAGTGGCAGGCTAGCCGTGTTAGACAGTGCAGAATGCCCACCCACATTTGGCACTTCACCTGAAATGGTGCAGTCGATTATTGCAGGTGGCCAAAATGCCATGCTAAAAGCGGTTGAAAATATTGAGGATTCAGTAGAGTCAGCGATTGAAGAGCTAAAAAAACGCCAACTCTGTGCCAAAGATGTCGTGGTGGGTATTGCAGCCAGCGGACGCACACCATTTACCTTAGCGGGCATTGAATATGCTAATGAAATCGGTGCGTTAACGGTGGCAATTACTACGCGAGGCCGAGGGCTAGTCAGCGAAGTAGCAAAATTGGCGATTGCCCCCGATGTTGGCCCTGAAGTGTTATCAGGTTCGACTCGCATGAAAAGCGGTACTGCGCAAAAAATGATTTTAGGTATGCTAAGTACTTGTGTGATGGGGAGATTAGGCCGTATTCATACTAATTTAATGGTTGATGTTGTTGCGAGTAATATCAAATTACTGCGCCGCGCAGAACGAATTGTAAGTGAGGTCTGCGGTATTGATGAACACACCGCAGCAGGGCTATTGGCACAAGTGGATTATCATCCACGACGCGCAATTTTAATGCATGAGTTACAAATCAACGCACAGCAAGCGACGGACATCGTTCAACAGCATCCAAATACCACATTGGACAGCATGTTAGATACACACCGTTAATAAATGGGGATAGCGTGATGGAAAGCTAGCATATAGCTTAGCCAACACCGGGGGAATAATATGGCTAATAAGATAGAACATCTGGAAGTACTCGCCAGAGAAATAGAAAAATATGCGGGCGGCTTTGAGAACGTGGCAACATTAACTCATTGTATGACGCGTATCCGTTTAGTTTTAAAAGATAATAGCAAATTCGATGCTGAGGCCTTGAAGCAAATTGAAGGCGTAAAAGGCGTGATTTTCAATGGTGAACAGCAACAAGTGATTGTTGGGATGGGAACCGCAGCAAAAGTCTTTTCAGTGATGAACAAACGTATGCAAGGTAGTTCGTCCTCAACAACAGAAACGGCTAAGCCTACAGAAAAAAAAGCGTTCTCGATCCGTCGTACTTTAAATACGTTAGCCGCTATATTTGTCCCTACCATTCCAGCTCTGATTGGTTGCGGTCTTATTATGGGGCTAATCAATATCGTCCGCTTGGTTGCTCCGGGGGTTGTCGACCAATTCCCTGAGTTATTTAAGTTATTAAAATTGATTGGTAGCGCAGTCTTTGTTTATCTTTCAATTATGATTGGGGTGAATACCGCGAAAGAGCTTGGTGCTTCCACCTCAATTGGTGCGGTCATGGCTGGGCTACTTTCGATGCCAGGTTTAGCGGATATCACCTTATTTGGCTCGAAATTAGTCCCAGGGAGTGGGGGGATTTTTGCGGTACTGATGGTGGTCGTTTTCTCTTCTAAATTTGAAGTGTGGTTTAGAAGTATCATTAAAGAAAGCTTAGATCTTATCGTGACGCCATTTGTGACCATTTTAGTCTCTGCGATGGTCGCAATTGTGGTGTTCCAACCCGCAGGACATTACTTAAACCAGATTTTGGCTCAAGGGGTTTCTGTCGCTTTATTAAATAGTGGCGGTGGCGCCGTGGCGACTGGCGGTATCTTAGGCGGCAGTTTCTTATTCTTATTACTAACGGGTTTACACCAAGGTTTGATCCCAATTCATGCTGAAATTTTGCAAACTTTTGGCCTGAATTACTTGTTCCCAATTTTAGCGATGGGCGGAATGGGGCAAGTGGGCTCGTGTTTCTGGGTTTATTTAAAAACCAAAAACCAACGTTTGAAAAAAACCTTAGTCGGTGCGTTGCCTGTGGGTATTTTTGGTGTCGGTGAACCGTTATTATTCGGTGTGTCATTGCCATTAGGTAAACCATTCATTGCGGGTTGTATTGGTGGCGCGGCTGGCGGGGCATTAATGGCATTCTTCCATGTCGGGATCATCATTCCTTTTGGAACAGCAGGGTTATCATTAATTCCATTAGTGGGTGATGGCCAAATCCTGGATTTCTTAATTGCTGTTGCGGGTGCATGGATTGTCGGGTTCATTGCCAGTATGATAATAGGCTTCACTGATCCAGAAAAATAATTAGAAGGAAAAGCCATGTCGACACTGACGGTAAAACTGGAAAGCATGCAGACACGCGGTAAAGGCACAGAACAACGTATTGCCACATTTTTGTTGGATAATCGCGAAAGCCTTATTGCGATGAATGCAGCGGAATTGGCACAAGCGGCTGGGGTCAGTAGTGCATCTGTTATCCGCTTTTCTCGCCAAATGGGTTACCGTGGCTACCCTGAATTTAAAGTCGATTATTTGTCGGATGAGAAGCAACACAAAGCGGAAAGTTTATACGGTAATCTGAGTCGTCACGATGATACTTCTCAGATTATCGCCAAAACAGGGCAAATGTTTATTTCGGCTATTGAAAAATCACTGGATTTACTTGAGCCATCTGTCGTAGATACCATCGCGCAAAAAATGTTTCAGGCCAAACGTATCGTGCTGTTTGGTGTCGGGTCTTCAGCCATTGTTGCCAGTGATATTTTCCATAAATTAGTTCGCATTAATAAACACGCACTGTTTAGTTATGATTTGCATGTTCAGCTAAGTTATTCGGCAAATTTGGGGCCAGAAGACCTTGCAATTGCGGTAACAGCGCGTGGAAATACTCAAGAAATCAATAGCATGCTTCGAGCTGCAAAAGAAACAGGTTGCCCGACAGTCGCACTGACGCGGTTTGGTCAAGATGAAGCGATAAAGTTAGCGGACTTCGCCTTGCCTTATTTTTATGATGAGCAACATTCCCAATTAGGCATCATCACCCCCCAAGTGTTACAGATGATTACTTTCGATACATTATTTTTTAAATACCTCACGTTAGCAGATAGTGATGCAAATGAAGCATTACAAAAAGGGCGACGCGCACTGATACAAGGCAAGAGTTAATGATTGTAACGGAGTTAGCGATAGGTGCACTTATTGGGCTGATTATTAGCACAACGGGTGTCGGTGGTGGTGTGATTGTATTACCGATACTGACCTATTTTTTTGGGCTGAATGCATTAGCAGCCGTAGCCACGGCCAATTTCCTTTCGATGCTAATGAAGGTTTCTTCTTCTTATATGCATTTTCGCTTAGGCAATATCCCCTTTAAAGGAGCGCTCATTGTATTAGCGATTATGTTGCCGAGCACCTTTCTTTCTAGTTTGCTTGTGACATGGCTTGGGGGATTACCGGGGTATGAAAAACAAGTCGAGTGGGGTATTAACCTGTTAGTGGCTGCTGCCATTATCTTTTCGCTCTATTTATTTGTTCAGCGAATGTTTTTTGTTTCGATCATCAAACAAGAAGCGGCAAAAGGAGATCAGCTAAAATCCATGGCTGTGCCAGCTGTTCTAGCGGGTGTTGTACTTGGTGCAACTGGAGTTGGTGGTGGGGTGGTTGTTCTCCCAATGTTGTTGCGCTATATGCAACTGAATATTAAGCAAGCAATTGGCACATCGATTTTTGTAACAACTGTGTTGTCTGGCTCTTCTGCTTTGGCCTATGCGCAAGACGGTTATACCGATTTAAAATTGGCGCTGATACTGTGTGCGGGGGCATTGATTGTGATGCCACTGGCTAAATATTTACTGATCCGTTTATCCGAGCGCACTTTCCAATACATTACATTGTTATTAATTACCTGTAGCGCAGTTATGATGACAATGAATTTATTCACTTTCTAGATTTATGTCCTACTATTGGCGGTATCAATAATAGGACTGCTCTCTTACCAAAAAACAGTATTTTTTATCGCTGATTAAGTTCTTTTGCCATTTCTTGGTAAATAAACTGGCGCTCATAGTTTAGGTCTTCGTCTTGTAAGGAAGAAAACTGGCTGAGTGTCATTGCCAGTAAGGTGGCAGCTATAAGTACAATTAAGCCACTAGAAAGCAGTTTTGCCCGAAATGTTGCTTGTGGCGCAAGCACAAAAGCACCGCTAATAACCGCACCAAGTACAGCGCCACCAATATGAGCAGCGTTATCAATACCTGACTGCAAACCATTGATGAGAGTTAGCGCAATCATCCCAATAATATTATATAGCGGGCGTTTTAATTGGTTGCGTTCTTCAAGAGAGAGACTCGGGTTATTAATTCTTTTCAATAAATCAATTACAGAAGCGGCAGCTAATCCCATTATAGCGCCAGATGCGCCAATACCCACGGTAATATACACTGTGTTATCAGGTAAATATAAACTATTCCACGCATTCATCGATGCACGGTTCGCTACTGCATTAATGGCTTCACTGTATTGCCAATAAGCACTAAAAAATGCCGCGCCAATACCTGAAAATAGGTATATCGCGAGCATCCTAAATTTCCCATAGGTACGTTCGCATTCAATCCCAATAACAAACAAAGCCAATGTATTCAAAGCAAGGTGCATACCACCTGAGTGCAATACCATACTGACTGGATAGCGCCACCAATCCCCCGTTAATGAAAGTTGGTAAACATTGGCACCAAATAGCAATAAGTTATTTTCTTGAGAATCGAGTGGGGCGGCATAATTGAGTTGATAAAAATAAACAACAATATTCAGTGTTACAATAAAAAGCGTTAGAGCTATTGCCCATAGGGAAAACTTAGGTTTCTGTGGAATAGCAGCATTGAGGTCGCCAGTCATGTCAATATCCTATTAATCAGCCATGGCCGTTATCTTAAATAAGTGATTTGTTTAGCGCAATTTATCATTATCTGAGAAAACAGACATTCGTTTTTCGGGAGCTATAAAAAACAAAAAAGGAGCTCTAAAGAGCCCCTTTCAATCAATACCGTTATGACAAATTAAAACGAAGTACGTTTATAAGTACGGTACTCAGGCTTCCAGAAATTACGTTCAATGGCTTCATCAAGAGCGCTATCCGATGTGACGGTTGCCACACCTTGAACTTGTGCTTCTTTGGCAACTTGTTTAGCAATAATGCGAGAAACATCTTGGATATCAGATAGCAGAGGCAATAGCGCACCTTCACCATTTTTAGCAAGAGGTGAACAGCTGGCGAGAGCGCGGCTGGCGGCCATTAACATGCCATCAGTAACGCGTTTAGCACCAGAGGCGATCACACCAAGACCGATACCCGGGA
The DNA here is from genome assembly GCF_011077905.1 of Providencia sp. M-27. Taxonomy (NCBI): domain Bacteria; kingdom Pseudomonadati; phylum Pseudomonadota; class Gammaproteobacteria; order Enterobacterales; family Morganellaceae; genus Providencia; species Providencia sp. M-27. The sequence goes on from NZ_JAALBT010000006.1 coordinate 171,327, forward strand.
AGATATAGGAGTTGTTACATTGTGCAATTGGGAACACTTGCTCTTTGTAAGATACTGGGCTAAATGGACTTCCTGTTGCGACCAATGCTTTTCCATCAGTCCAATTGATAATATCTTCAGGGCGAGCTTCAACACGTGACGTTGGGTTCGATAATGGCATCACGATAGGGCGTTCACAGTGTTTATGCATCTCTTTAATGATTTCTTCTGTGAATAACCCAGCTTGGCCAGACACACCAATCAATATGGTTGGTTTGGCATTGCGTACGACATCTAACAGTGAAATTGAGTCACTGTTAACATCCCAGCTGGCTAAATTCTCACTGTTTTGCGTTAACTTAGCTTGGAAATCGAGTAAATTAGGCAGTTTATCGGTTAATAAACCAAAGCGGTCAACCATATAAATGCGTGAACGCGCTTCTTCGTCGCTCAAGCCTTCGGATTTCATCTGGGCGATGATTTGCTCTGCAATACCGCAACCTGCGGAACCGGCACCCAAGAAAGTCACGCGTTGGTCGCTTAGCTTACTGCCTGCAGCATGGCTGGCGGCAATTAAGCTACCTAATGCAACGGATGCAGTGCCTTGAATATCATCATTAAAACAGCAAAGCTCATCACGGTAGCGGGTTAATAAAGGCATCGCATTTTTCTGGGCGAAGTCTTCAAATTGGAGCAATACGTTTGGCCAACGGCGTTTTACTGCTTGGACAAATTCATCAAGGAATTCGTTGTATTCATCACCAGTAATACGTGGGTGGCGCCATCCCATATATAGAGGGTCATTCAGACGCTGTGGGTTGTTGGTTCCTACATCAATAACAATAGGCAAAGTATAAGCAGGGCTGATACCCCCACAAGCGGTATAGAGAGAGAGTTTCCCAATTGGGATACCCATACCGCCGATACCTTGGTCACCAAGGCCTAAAATACGTTCGCCATCGGTAACAACAATCACTTTCACATTTTGTTTGGTAGCGTTTTGTAGCATGTCGTCGATGTATTCACGATTTGGATAAGAAATAAATAAACCACGTGCACGACGATAAATGTCAGAGAAATGCTCACAAGCTTCACCCACGGTTGGGGTATAGATAATTGGCATTACTTCTGTCAGGTGGGCATCTATAAGGCGATAAAATAAGGTTTCGTTGGTATCTTGAATATTTCGCAGATAAATGTGTTTATCAATATCTGATTTAAAATCAATCAATTGACGGTAGGCACGTTCAACTTGTTCTTCGATGGTTTCAACTTGTTCAGGAAGTAAACCATGCAAGTTAAAATTTGCACGCTCTTCTTCGGTGAAGGCGCTTCCTTTATTCAGCAAAGGGAATTCAAGCAAAATTGGGCCAGCGTAGGGTATATAGAGAGGGCGTTTTGTTTCGTACTCATGTTCCATGAAATATCACTCTTCGGACGATTAATCAACAAAGTCAGGGTAGATCCTAAGCTAAACAGCAAATATGTACAGTAAATAATGATAAAAAAGCGTTAAAAAATTTACTGAAAAATATTGTGCATATGATAAGGAGTTTAAGCGCGAAAGGGAATGAAAGCCGATAACAGCATACTCATTACGGTAGGTAGATCACGCTTAGTCAAATGACGAATGTCTCATCGCTATTTTTACGTTTTCAAACGTTAGTTTAGCTTTGTAGCTGGTTCAATTTTTTCATGCTTTTTTCTTATTTTTAGCTAGTTACAAAGAGAAAAAACGGATTCACTGTAAGTTAAATTATATTTTCAAATATCATATATTGCTGCAAGTTTTAAATTTATATAAGTTGAATTTTATTTTATATTTCATTTTTCACTAAGGAGTTTTATGAATTTAATTAATGGGGTGTTAAGAAATAAGCGTATCTATATATTACTTATTATGGCATTTCTAGGAGGAATGAATCATTCAAGAGCAGACTATAACCCAATCGAAACACTAAGGAATATTGACAGCTATTTCTATGAAAACAAATATGGTTCATCAATTTTTGGGCGAGTTATAACAGATTATTTTTATTTGGTGATGAAAGAAAAAAACAAAACAATTAATAAAACATTGATAGACAAAATAAATTATGACCATGCATTAGAAATGCTTCAAGTATTGAAGCGAAAAGCGAGGAAACAGAGTACAGGTGAAAAAGTCTCTCATGATATGACTTATAAAGAAGCAGATGAATTACATTATCTGGTTATGTTGCGTAATAAAATACCGGAAGAAGCTTGGGTTTTAGGTGTGGTATTTTCTGTATTAGATGAAAAAGAAAAAGAATTTTATTGGCAAAAAATTATGGCAGCTTCCGGAGACCGTGGCCATGAATTATCGGTAATATACAGCTTGATGAAAGTGATGTTAGAAAAGGAAAATAAGGCCACTAAAAAACAGAAAATCATTATTAATAAATGGTATGAACGTATGAGTAAAACATTATCTTCTGCTAAATCATAGTTTTCATTTAAATAAGTTTGAAAACTAAATGTTATATAAGTATTAAGGTGTCAATTATTATGAAATTATATTTTGGTTTAATTCTACCGTTATTATTATTTTCCTGCATTGTTAATGGCGAGAACCGCCCCGGTTTTGTCTGTGGGCAGTTTAATAAGAATATTATAGAAGTTCCTGGCGAGTATGTTTTTCCATTTGCTGAATATGAAGGGTATAGCTATTTTGACCCAAGGTTTATTGAAAATAAAAAAGGGTGTGAGGCTAATTTTAGAGTGCTGCCAATGAGGATGTCATGGTCTAATTTGAAACCATCTAATGAGGTAAGTAATGATGTTAAAATTATAGAAGTTTATGCTGAACCATTAAAAGGAAACCCTGAAAAATATTTGAGTTATAGAAAACACGTGTATTTAGATATGGGGTACCTCAAAAGAAAGGGGGAGTTATATTATGATGAAGAGTTGGATCTTTATTTTACTGAAGTGACTGTAACAATACGAAGAAGTATTGGTCATAAAGATGATATGTATTTTAATAAAAAAGGATATTATTGGAAGGAAATTAATAATGAAGTAATTTTTTTAATTGAGTGTGAATGGTTACCAATTGATGAGAAGTATCATAAGTGTTTTCAATATTTTTTGATTCCAGAAATAGGAACTAAGGTTAAATTTTATTTTGATGCTAAAGAATTATCTAATAGCAATATAATGAGGGAAAAAATACGCATTTTTTACTCGACCATGTTAAAAATTAGGAGATAATATGAGAACTCAAGAAATTAGAAAGGGTGATTTAAAGTTAACTCGTAGTGATGTTTCTAATGCAATTGAAATTTTATACGTAACCAAAGAACCAAAGTTGATGTATGAATATTTGGAAAGTAAAGGAGACCGATATGCTAAATTAGCTAATAGTGTGGTTAAAGGTGATTCTCTTTCAGGTGCTTTTGCGCTTAATTATTTAGATGAAGCTATTTTAGAGCATATTGGAGTGCAAGATGAGTTTATAATTGAGCGTATTCGCTATGATATGGCAATAGCTTATGTTCAAACCCTAAAAAATAGATTTGAAGATGGAAAGGATGTAATCTATGGTGATATAAATCACATAGAGGCTAAATTATTTCATAGTAGTGTATTTTCTTATTATAATCTTCCTTCTGATGCATGGACTTTAGAACCTGTATTTTTTGTGTTACCTGGAGAACAAAGAGAGAGTTATTGGCAGAGAGCTTTAAATTCTGTAGGTGATATAGAAAGTGAAATATTATTAAGTATAAATACTAAAGATATAATGTTTAGAGCATTATATGAAGCTCCAGCGCATATGCAGCCTAAAATACATAGTTGGACTAAACGAGTTCTGGATATTGATAATGTAGTAGATGGCGTGGTGGTTACAGCCAAGAAATCTTATCAAAATATTATATCTCATATAGAAGAAGATAATATGGATAGAATAAATACAATTATTTATAATACAGGAAACCCTTTAATTGATAGAGGAACAGAGCGTTTTTCATTTTGGGATTATCCTTCACAACATTTAGAATCATTTCAAGTACAAACAGATTGGCGTGGCCAAACGGAATTTACACATAAAAATCTATTGTCTGAATATTATTTAGAAAGACCTGACTATATATTACCAGAAACAGGCTTATTTGATTCACCATCAGTTAATTATCAACCAGATGTTGCTCATTATGATCGTATGATTGATGATTTAAGGGGAAATATGCCATCAATAAACAACAAGTCAACACCTCCAATTAAGTATCCACACAATATGGTAGATAAATCGATATTGGAAAGCACTTATCCAAAATCCGAACCGAATAGACAATTAGCACCTCGTACAACAAACCTACTTGATAGGTTTAAGGATAATGAAACACCAACAAATTATTATCTAGAACGCCCGAGTGTTGTTCTTCCGGGAACGCCAGGATTTAAAGACTTCCCTACAGATACCATAAGAAATAACCATCATTTTGAAAATATGATTGGCCAGTTAAGAGACAATATGTCATCAATGAACAATTCAATGGACTCATTTGAAGATAAATACTCAATACCCTCAATGCCAAGTATACCTGAATTTAGTTATAGTGGTTATTCTTCTGGAGGATCTTTTAGTTTTAATTAATATTTAAAAAGTCTACTTATAATAAAATAAATTATTTTAGTTATTAGTAAACGAATGGTGATTACTGATGTTTGTTTTTATGTGGGCAATGTGTTTTTTACATAATTGATTTTTAAGATTGTTGGTTTCTAACTTTATGAATCACAAGGATGTATATGAATTATAAATTAATAGTTGTGCTTTCAGTTTTTCTTCTCGGTGCTTGCCAAAATCCTCAAGGAAATAATGTAAAATATAATAAAAAAAATACAATAAATTTTTGTGAAAAAAAAGGTGTTAAAACGCCACGTCTTTTCTTTATGCTACAGATGTTATACTTTTCTGAATCTAAGGATTTAATATTTGATAGAAAAAAATTAGTCATTTTTAAGGGTGAAAAAGATAATAACCCAATGTTAGAATTTTTAAAGTATCCAAAAGAAGCATTTATTAAAAAATTAAGCCATGAACAGGCAATGGATTTTTATCGTGAGAATTTAAATGAAATGGGAATGTCTTATCATGCTTGGATTTTAGCAGATGTTTTAGATGTTATTAATGAGAGAAACCGAGAGGCACTATGGCAACAGTTCGTTTTTGTGATGAATAACAACGATCCTGCGAAGGAAGCTAAATTATTCATGGTGCTTTGGTATGCAATGGTAAGGGAAGCCGCTAAACCATTATCAGACAAGCAAATTAAAAGCAAAAGATGGCTGGGGAAGATGAGGCGGATTGCTTTAGTCAATAAGCTAGAGAGAAAGTTAGATTCTATGTTTGAAGAAATGATTAATGATTCAAAGTTTTATAATAAAAATCGAAGGGGTTCTAATGATATCATTTAAATCTAAATCTATTATTACATTAATTTTTATTTGTATAATTTTATCATGTTTAAGTCTTTTAAATAAAGGTCATGCTTTTACTGATAAAGACAATATTCAAAAGGTTAATAATTCGGATGATAAATATTTCAGTATTTTTATTTATCTAGAAAAAGAGTTTTTAAATAATCATATGAAGGCACGGGGTGAGTCATTTACCAGTGAAAAACGGAGTCAGTATCAAAAAGAAGTGAAATTAGCATATGGACGAATTATGAAAAATCGCAAAGAAAGTGATAACATCCCAATTGGTGATATTACACATCAAGAATTTATTCAAATAAAAAAAGAAGCGATGTTAAATTCAGGAATTCCTTATGAAGGTTGGTTGTTCAAAGATGTATTTGAAGTATTATCTATAGATAAACAGAATAAAATCATAGGGAAACTATTAAATAGTTTTTCTAATAAATCACGTAATGGTGAATCAGCGTTATTTGCTAGCATTTGGTTAGACATGAAAGAAGAAGCCGCGCAATCTGCATCGATAAAACAGCAACAAAGCCAAGCTTGGCTAGAAAAAATGCGGAAGATCCCTTTAGTTATTACATTAGAAGACACGATAAATGAAACAGAGAAATTGTTTAATGAATTCACTTACTAGGGCATATATTAATCAAAACTAGTGAGTCCTATTATGGATGGCCACTTTGCAGGTAAATGGTTTTGTGAACAAGATTAAAGTTCTAATAGCAACTATACGGTTATTACTGTTTATTCAAGCTCCCAGCAATAACCGTTATATTTAAATAAATATAAAATTAATCTAAATAAGCTAATTCAATATTTTGGCAACCCAGTGCCTGTAATGTATTTTCGGTAACATACCAATGTTTGATAATTGCATCTTGCTTTTCAACAAACTTAGCTTGGTCGATGGCGTGAATATCTTTACCTGCAAGGTTAATCATAATTAAAGCGGCTTGCAGTGGCGGTAAACTTGGGTTGAATGCGGCATTTTCTGCGTAGCGGCCTGTAAACAGTGAGCCATCTTTTAACTGTAACGCAATACCTGAATGAGATTGACTATAAGGTGCATGAGATTGGTTTGCAGCCTCAATTGCGGCACTTAATAACCGGTCACGGCTTTGGTTTTTATAGCCATGGTCAACAGGGTCGAGTAGTAAAGTAGTAATGTTTAAGTCAGACGGCCCAAATGAGTCGGGTAAATAGTGGTGTAGTACTGCGGGTGTGCGGCCTGGTAAATTCACCATAATTTTACCACCTTCACGTAATTCATTCATAAATTGGCGGCAGTGGCCACAAGGTGTGTAATTCACGGTAATTGAGGTAATCTGCGTTTCACCTTTCATCCAAGAGTGTGTCACTGCACACTGTTCTGCATGGATCACTTGGCCCATTGATACATGGCTAAATTCCATATTGGCACCAAAATACAAGTTACCACTTGCTCCACGTGCGATTGCACCCACGTTAAAATGGGAAATAGGAGTGAGGGCATAGGCAGCAGCAAAAGGCAATAATGCAAAGGCTAACTCAGCGTCGTCTACACTTGTTTCAGCTTTAATCTGTTTAACTTGTTCCGCCGTTAACATGCCTTGAAAATCAGATTTATCAATGATAGGTCTAAGTACTGACTGTAACTTTTCTGGAAGCTCGGCCCAAGCGGCCTTAAATCTTGAATGCATGAGTTACTCTCCCTATTTAATTGTTTTTATTCTATTCAATAATACGTAGAACTATATGTGATAATTGTCACTATTTTGGGTGTAATATATGAAACATATTCTTTTGTTGTGAGATATATCTCATATTTTATCAGTGTGCGTATGAGCAAGAGGCTATTGAACTCCTCTTACCCATATATTTGGTTATTGGCTTAATGAATTAAGCTTAGCTAAAAAGATGTAAAATGACAGGGAATATAAACGGGGCAATAAGCGAGGTGATAACCCCACAGGTCATTAATGCAAGGGAACTATAAGCACCTTCAATGTAATTCACTTCGGCACAGCGGGCAGTGCCTAGGGCGTGGGAAGCAGTTCCCATCGCGAGCCCTCTTGAGGCGTGGGTTCGTACACGCAGTACATCAAATAAGCTATGGCCAAACATGGCGCCTAAGATCCCAACAAACAACACGCAAGCGGCACTAATCGCAGGGATCCCACCAACCGAATCAGCGACAGCCATCGCAATAGGGGTAGTTACCGATTTAGGTAAAATAGAACCCGCTATATCCGGGGTTGCCCCCAACCATAATGCGATGGCAGCACCGCTGAACATGGCCACTAAACTACCTGCAAAACAAATGCTTAATAAAGATTTCCACTGGGCACGAATTTGGTGCATTTGTTCGTAAAGTGGAAAAGCGAGCGCAACGACTGCGGGTTGTAGTAAATCATTGAGTATTTTGCTACCTGCAAAATAGTGCTCATAAGAGGTATTCGTGATCACTAGTAGTGCAATCAATACCGCAATAGTAATTAATAGTGGGTTTAAAATCGGTAACTTAAATGTGGTCGACAACTTACGCGCTAAATAAAACACCACAATGGTCAGCGGTAATGACCACCAAATATGTTCTAACATTATTCATTCCCCTTAGTTTTATCATTATTAATGACCGAAGAAATTGGGTCTTCGGGGGGTAAAGGAACGTCATCAGGTTGAGCCCCAACGACAGGGCGTTCCTTATGAATATAGTTGGAACTGATGGCGACAACGACCATAACGATTAAGGTACTAACCACACAGGAAACGATAATAGGAACCATTTGTTGGCTAATTAATTCATAGTAATTCATTATGCCAACACCAATAGGAACAAACAGGATGGTCATGTTTTTCAACAAAATGCTGCAACCGGGTTGTGCCCACTTCGCGGGGATAATTTGTAACGCAAGCAATATGAATAAAATTAACATGCCGACAATGCTGCCGGGGATGGAGAATGGAAGTAGTGTTGAGATAAGGTTTCCAATAATCAGGCAAAGGTAGAGTATTGCGAAAGCTCGCAAATACTGCCATCCCGTTATCAGTACCTGTTTAAATGACATGAGATTGGTCCTGTAATGTAATATCTATTCATCATACAATTAACTTTATTATTGTGCTACCGATCACAATAAAAAGCCAATAAAAAATGGAGAGTCTTTAACCCTCCATTTTTGATGAATAGCAACTCAATTTAATGCGTTGTTATTTAACTTGCATACCGGGCTGTGCGCCACTGTCAGGGCTGAGTAAGAAGATATCTTTACCGCCAGGGCCAGCAGCCATTACCATGCCTTCAGAAACACCGAAACGCATTTTACGTGGTGCGAGGTTGGCAACCATCACCGTCAAACGACCTTCTAACGCTTTCGGGTCTGGATAAGCGGAGCGAATACCAGAAAATACTTGGCGCGTTTCACCACCGATATCTAATTGTAATTTCAGCAGTTTGTCTGAACCTTCAACAAAATCAGCTTGCTTGATTAATGCAATTCGCAGGTCAATTTTCGCAAAATCATCAAAAGTGATGGTTTCTTGAATTGGGTCGTCAGCGAGTGGCCCTGTGAGTTGTTGTACTGGTTTAATGCTCTCTTTTGAAGCTTCAACCATTGCATCCACTTTTGCCATTTCAATGCGGTTAAACAGCGCTTTGAACGGAGCGACGCTGTGGTTCAATAACGGGGTATTAATCGCATCCCATGACAGTTCACTATTTAAGAAGGCTTCAGCACGCTCAGTGAGGCCGGGTAAAACAGGTTTCAGGTAAGTCATTAGAACACGGAACAAATTAATGCCCATTGAGCAAATATCTTGCAGTTCTTGATCTTTACCTTCTTGTTTTGCCACAACCCAAGGGGCTTTTTCATCAACATAGCGGTTTGCGATATCGGCTAATGCCATAATTTCACGGATCGCTTTGTTATACTCACGATTGCTGAAATCTTCGCCAATAACGTTAGCAGCATCAATAAATTGTTGGTATAGCTCAGGCTCAGCCAGATTTGCCGATAATTTGCCATTGAAGCGTTTAGCAATAAAGCCCGCATTACGTGATGCCAAGTTAACCACTTTATTGACGATGTCGCTGTTGACGCGCTGTACGAAATCTTCCAAATTGAAATCGATATCATCAATACGAGAAGACAGTTTTGCGGCATAGTAATAGCGCAAGCAGTCAGCATCTAAATGATCTAAATACGAACGGGCGGTAATGAATGTTCCGCGAGATTTAGACATTTTTGCACCGTTGACGGTGACATAACCATGCACAAATAGATTTGTCGGTTTACGGTACTGGCTACCTTCTAACATAGCGGGCCAGAACAGGCTGTGGAAATAGACGATATCTTTACCAATGAAATGATAAAGGTCAGTTTTCGAATCTTTATTCCAAAACTCGTCAAAGTCGAGGTCGCCGCGTTTGTCACACAGGTTTTTAAAGGAGCCCATGTAACCGATAGGGGCATCTAACCAGACATAGAAATATTTACCTGGCGCATCTGGAATTTCAAAACCGAAATAAGGTGCATCACGGGTGATATCCCATTGTTGTAGGCCTGATTCGAACCATTCTTGCATTTTGTTGGCGACTTGTTCTTGTAATGCGCCTGAGCGAGTCCACGCTTGAAGCATGTCGCTAAATGCAGGAAGATCAAAGAAAAAGTGTTCTGAATCACGCATGACAGGTGTGGCGCCAGAAATCACTGAACGTGGGTTAATCAGCTCTGTTGGGCTATAGGTTGCGCTACACACTTCACAGTTATCACCGTATTGATCTTCGGCTTTACATTTTGGACAAGTGCCTTTAACGAAGCGATCCGGTAAAAACATGCCTTTTTCTGGGTCGAAAAGCTGTGAAATAGTGCGGTTTTTAATAAAACCGTTATTTTTCAGTTTCCCGTAAATCAGCTCTGATAAAACTTTGTTTTCTTCACTGTGTGTGGAGTGGTAGTTATCATAACTAATGGCGAAACCAGCAAAATCGTTCTGATGCTCTTGATTCACTGCCGCAATCATTTCTTCTGGCGTTACGCCAAGCTGTTGAGCTTTAAGCATGATTGGAGTTCCGTGCGCGTCATCGGCACAGATAAAGTGAACCTCTTTGCCGCGCATTCGCTGATAACGGACCCAAATATCAGCCTGAATGTGTTCCAGGATATGACCAAGATGGATTGAACCGTTAGCATAGGGTAACGCACAGGTTACCAGTAATTTATTCGCGACTTGAGACATAGTAACTTTCTTACTTCCATTATTTGAAAAGGGTCTTTGATGTTAACCGATCAAAACCATCGCTGCTAGGGGTATAAAATATTAATTGGAAATTTGTTTGAAAAGAATTTTTACCTCTTCGTGGCTTTTCCTATCTCGATATAATAACTTTCTTCCTGTTCTCTGTTATGATTAATCTCAGTCAAAGTATATCCGCCCAATTTTCTGTAACTTATTCTAGGATATACATAGTTCAAAAATATAAATAAAGGAGCCGGGATGAACGATAAATCCCCCGAGCAGAACAAACCAGAACTGCTGACTGAACAAGTCTCCAAAGTTTTGGCTTCATTTACACACCCAACACTGCAACGTAATTTGGTTTCTATCAAAGCGTTACATCATTGTGCAATGTTGGACAACGTGCTGCATGTCGAATTAGTAATGCCATTCGTTTGGAAAGGGCCGTTTCAAACTTTAATTAGTGAAAAAACCGCTGAATTAAAGCAACAAACAGGGGCTCATGCTGTTGAATGGAAACTGCGCCATGATATCACCACATTAAAACGTGCGAATGATTTGCCGGGTATTAATGGTGTTCGTAATATCTTAGCCGTCAGTTCAGGTAAAGGTGGTGTTGGTAAATCCAGTACTTCTGTGAACTTAGCGCTCGCGCTGGCGCAAGAAGGGGCAAAAGTCGGTATCTTGGATGCGGATATTTACGGCCCATCAATTCCAAACATGTTAGGCACTACCTTAGAGCGCCCAACCTCTCCAGATGGTCAGCACATGGCGCCAATTATGGCGTATGGCTTGGCAACCAACTCCATCGGTTACTTAGTAACGGATGACAACGCCATGGTTTGGCGTGGCCCAATGGCAAGTAAAGCATTAATGCAAATGCTACAGGACACGTTATGGCCTGATTTGGATTACTTAGTTATCGATATGCCACCAGGAACAGGTGACATCCAATTAACACTTTCCCAAAACATCCCTGTAACAGGGGCGGTGGTGGTGACAACACCACAAGATATCGCCTTGGTTGATGCCATGAAAGGCATCGTGATGTTTAAGAAAGTCAATGTCCCAGTACTGGGTGTCGTTGAAAACATGAGCGCGCATATTTGCAGTAATTGTGGCCATGTTGAGCCAATTTTCGGTACCGGTGGTGCTGAGAAATTAGCCGAGAAATACCATACTAAATTATTGGGGCAGGTGCCTCTGCATATCTCTTTACGTGAAGACCTTGACCGTGGCCAGCCTACTGTCATGCGTGATCCAGAAGGTGAATTTGCAGATATCTACCGTGAAATTGCTTCAGGTATTTCAGCCTTGATGTATTGGGAAGGGGATAAGATCCCAACAGAAATTTCTTTCCGTGCCGTTTAACTGGTTGCAGCTTAATTAGTTATAGAGCAAAAAGGCTATTTAGTTTTACCACTGGATAGCCTTATTTATTGTTGATGCTTTTCTTTACTAAACACGTTTCTTTTAACCTTCTATTTTTCTGAATTGTTCGCGGAACATTTCTTTATTGAGTCATGTTCGCGTAGAATAGCCACATCTTTTATTTAATCAGTTTTCTTTCTACGGGTAACCCGAAAAGGTGACTATGAAATTTTTAATTTTTATTGTTGTCGTGGTGCTGATCGTTATTTATTTTTATAACCGTATCGTTGCATTGCGAGAAGCTGTTATTTCGAGTGAAACAGAGATTTCAGTTCAATTGGATCGTCGTGGAAAAGTATTTGATAGCTTATTAGCAACAGTTAAAAAATATTTAAGTCATGAAACCGAAGTGTTCAGCAAAATTACTGAGCTACGGACGCAAGCACAAAATGCGACAGGGGATAAAGCCCGTGAAGCCGAAGATGCGCTTTCAAAAATGGTGACTAGTGGGGCGATTAATGTCGCAGTTGAAGCTTATCCTGAGCTAAAATCTGATGCCATTATGGCAAATTTACAAGAAGAAATTGTTTCTTCAGAAAATAAATTGTCATTTGCTAAACGTGGTTATAACCGTTCATTAGAAACTTATAATGCGTATATTGCTTCTATGCCAGCAGCGCTAATTGTTGGCATTATTCCTAGCTTAAAAATTTCAAAGGAATATTGGCGTCTTGATGAAGAAACCATTAAGACTGAGGAATCTCGTCGTATTAATTTCGATTAAAAAGCGCTTAGCCTTTGAAGTGATAAATCATCGGAATGCCTTATGGTGTTCCGATATTTTATGAGCGGTAGATAACAGGTCACATTATGGATTTTAGAAACGTCATTCGTAAAAATAATATTCGTACACGTTTGGTGGTGATGAGCTATATTTTTTTAATGCTAATCATTGGCTTACTGGCTGATGTTGCAACGCATCCAAATGAGCAATTGGATTTAGTCGATAATGCAATGATGTTTGTGACATTCCATGAATTACCTATCGCTACTTTTATTGTTTTAGGCTTAACTTTCCTTGGGTTAGTTTATATTCATTTTAGAGGCCATAAAATGATGTTAGCAGGGATGAATGCCAGAGAAATCACCCAAGAAAATGCGAACAGTCCCCAAGAGAAGCAACTTTTCAATATTATTGAAGAATTAAGTTTAAGTGCCAGTTTAGGCTATATTCCCCGTTTATATATTTTAGAAACGGATGAACCGAATGCTTTTGCCGCAGGATGGAATAATCGAAATGCACTTGTGGGAGTGACAAGAGGCTTATTGCAAACGCTTAATCGACAAGAGGTTCAAGCGGTTCTTGCTCATGAAGTTGGCCATATTATTCATGGTGATTCGAAATTAACCTTGTATGTTGGCATTTTGGCCAACGTGATTTTAACCGTGACTAATTTATTTAGTCAGATTTTTATTCGTACGGCAGGGCGCAGCCGCAATAATGCCGCGAATAAAGCGCAAATGATCCTATTAGTTCTGAATTTTGTTTTACCGTGGATAACACAAATCCTCTATTTTTATTTATCTCGTACCCGTGAATATATGGCAGATGCCGCAGCGGTGGATTTGACCTCAGATAACCAAGCCATGATAAGCGCACTGAAAAAAATCTCAGGTAACCATGAAACCCATGAATATGATAACAGCACGACTGGGCAAGCTTACCGAAAAGCCGCTTATATTTTTAATAAAGGGGATTCTGTGTTTTCAACCCACCCCTCGATTGAAAATCGCATTGCAGTATTAGAAGGAAAAAAACAGTTTTAGTGTATAAATGACATTTTGTACGCTTTGATTTACGGCATTTCCTCTCAAATGGGTGTTTTTTTAGCGAACTTTGTTGAGGTATGCTGGAACAACACGCCATTACCCCCTATAATTCCGCCAACATGACATTTTACTGTTGTGTATTTTCATTTCTAATATTCAACCAGGTTATCATTTTATGACTGACATAGCGCATCACTGTACCATTGTAGGTATATCGGGAGCCTCTGCATCTGGCAAAAGCTTAATTGCAAGCACGTTATACCGTGAGTTAAGAGAACAGGTCGGTGATCATAATATCGGTGTTATTCCAGAAGATTGCTATTACAAAGACCAAACCGAGATCCCAATGGAAGAACGCCTTAAGGTAAATTATGACCATCCCAACTCGATGGACCACAGTTTGCTTTATGAACATCTTAAATCACTGAAAAGTGGTCAAGCAGTAGAAATTCCACAATACGACTATGTCGCTCATACACGAAAACAAAAAACCATCACGTTTAAACCTAAAAAAGTCATTATCATTGAAGGTATCTTGTTATTAACAGATAAACGTTTACGTGGTGAAATGGATTTTTCTATTTTCGTTGATACACCGCTCGATATTTGCTTGATGCGCCGTATTAAACGTGATGTAAATGAAAGGGGCAGAACGCTTGATTCCGTTATTGACCAATATAATAAAACGGTTCGCCCAATGTTTTTGCAATTTATTGAGCCATCAAAGCAATATGCCGATATCATTGTACCGCGCGGGGGGAAAAACCGTGTAGCGATTGATATCTTGAAAGCGAAAATTGGCGAATTCTGTCAAGATTAAACCGCGCAGAAATTAAAATAATGAAGGGGGAAACAACCATGCGTCTTTGTGACCGCGATATTATTCAATGGATGGATGATGGTAAATTAGTGATTAGCCCACGCCCACCAGTTGAACGAATCAATGGTGCAACTGCAGATGTTCGTTTAGGAAATCAATTCCGCGTTTTTCGAGGACACACGGCTGCATTTATTGACCTTAGTGGCCCTAAAGATGAGGTTAATGCGGCATTAGATCGCGTCATGAGCGATGAAATTGTTCTTGATGAAGATGAGCCATTTTTTCTGCACCCAGGAGAATTAGCACTTGCAGTGACGCTTGAGTCTGTTACGCTCCCTGATAACCTTGTAGGTTGGTTAGATGGGCGTTCTTCATTAGCGAGATTAGGTTTGATGGTGCACGTAACCGCACATCGAATTGACCCCGGCTGGCATGGTCAAATCGTGCTAGAATTCTACAATTCAGGTAAATTGCCGTTAGCGTTGCGTCCTGGTATGGTGATTGGTGCTTTAAGCTTTGAGCCGTTATCTGGTAGTGCTGATCGCCCCTATAATAGCCGGCAAGATGCTAAATATAAAAACCAACAAGGTGCTGTTGGTAGCCGTATCAGCGAAGACTGATAACCGGTGAACTTTGCGGAAATTGTTGCGTTTTAATGGATATTAAATAGGTAATTTCCGCCCATTTTCAGGGATAGGTGTGAGTTCATTTTTGTGGCGAGCGCAAGCGGAATTAAAGAGAGGGAAGGATGAAACGTTTTTTGACGACACTGATTATTTTACTTGTGGTGATTGTCGCTGGGCTAACAACACTTGTAATGCTAGTGAACCCGAACGATTTTCGTCATTATCTTGTTGAACAAGTAGAGAAAAAAAGTGGTTATCAACTCGAGTTCAACGGCGACATGCGTTGGCATGTATGGCCAACTTTAAGCATTATTACTGGGCCAGTTTCCCTTACCGCACCGAATGCCGCTAAGCCTATTCTAAGTGCCGATAATATGCGTTTAGATGTTGAATTATGGCCACTCATTTCCCATAAGCTTTCTGTTGAGCAAATTGTTATCGATGGCGCTGTTATCCGAAAAACGCCAGAGAGCGAAATCCAAACTCACCATAACGCTCCTGTAGCACCAGGTGGTGCGCCGACAGCAGCAGCTTCACAAGAGAAAAGTAGCTGGTTATTAGATATAGAAAAAATTAATATTTCTAATAGTTTAGTTATTTGGCAAACAGCTAAAGATGAATTTAACCTGCGTAATATTGATTTATCACTGAAGAAAAATGATAAAAATCAGGTAGCGGTTAAATTCAGTGGAAATCTGAATAAAAACCAACAAGAGTTTGTATTTAATTTACGTGCGGATGTTAACTTATCCGATATTAATCAAAAAATTAGTGGGGCGTTAACTCAATTCGACTATAAATTGAGTGGTGTCGATTTACCTGAAAGTGGGATTGAAGGGCAAATAACGGGTGATTTTCTATATACCAAAGGGAAGGTGGAAAGTGCGAGTTTAAGCAAGCTGGCAATAACGGCCAATGAAAGCGCCTTATCAGGGGATGCCAGTATCCAATTAACAGACACACCGCAAATTGTTATTAAACTAGCCGCAGATAAACTGGATTTAGATAACTTATTAGGCACCGCTTCGGCAAATATTAATTCAGAAATAGAAACGAATAATAACCGTGTTGGTGTTAAACCTGTGATTTCAGGCTCTAATCCTCAGCAGTATGACTTATCAGGGTTAAAGACTTTTACCGCGAATATTAGCCTAGGGATAAATCATTTGATTTATCGTGGAATGATAGTAAACGACGTCATTTTTGAGGCGCAGAACCAAACACCACGCCTGACCGTTTCAAAATTACAAGGCAAAGCCTTTGGTGGTGATTTTTCATTGCCTGTGACGTTTAATTACAGCTCAACGCCTGCTTATGTTTCAGCAAAACCAGATCTAAAAAATATCGACCTAACACCGTTATTAAATGCTTTCAATATGCCACAAAAACTAAGCGGGGTTATTTCACTCAATGCTGCGTTATCCGGTGTTGGTTATGACGATTATGCAGTGAAAAACCAATGGCAAGGGCCGGTTAATTTTGAACTAAGAAACGCAAAATTACAGGGGCTGAATATTCCGCTATTAATTCAGCAATCCGTTTCCAGAGTAACCAATAAGATTAATGCACCCGTCAATTCGGGAAATTTCACTGAGGTTGATTCCTTCACTGTGACAGGAAAATTAAATAAAGGTAATTTGAATATTTCCTCTATGAATGCGGTCTCACCCTTAGTTAACATTAGCGGACAAGGTCGGATGAATATTCCTAATGAAACCATTGATGTCAATTTAGGGGTTAATATTTCTAATGGATGGGGCGGTGATTCACGTTTAGTTCAACAGTTGCAAGCTATGACTATTCCTCTGCGAATTTATGGCAGCTGGCACAATTTAAAATACCAATTAGATGTGGAAAAACTACTGCGTAATGAGTTACGGACGCAAGCTAAAGAAGCTATTGGTAACTTCCTAAAGAAAGAAGAAAATAAAGGGCTCAATGATTTATTGAATTCATTGTGAAGATAAATTTATGCTTCATATATGAATAGTATAAAAATGGAGCCGCTTAAAATAAGTGGCTCCATTTGATGGTAATAATTTATAATTCAAATTTGGATAGTGTTTTTTTGCCCATCAGAAGGTTATCATGTTTTTCATTATTATCTATGTAAGTTTGGTGAGTCTGATTCATTCTGACATTATCTTGTTTTTTTAACTTTGCTATCTGAGCCTCCACGTTTTTTACTTGACCTGGTGCACGATCGAGTGTTTTTTGCTTCGAACTATGATGCTTGTATGAAGAGCTATTTAACAGCTTTTGATATTTAAAGATGTCTTTTTGTATAGTATCTAATCTGTCCCCAAAATCTTTGATATTATCCTTAGAGAATGCCCCATTTTCTTTGTTGTTTTTAAAATCGTTAATTTTTGAAGTAATATCACTTAACAGCTTTGTAATGGCATTATTCAGTTGTTTAACATCTTTTTTATTAACAGTTTTTTCTGATGTAGTAACAGGACATTTTTGATTATTGTTACTAACGTTGTTAGTATGTCCACTTATACCTTTCGATGAATTACTTGTATTTCTATTTACATTCTGGATATTTGTATTTTGTTGAGGAGTTTTAATTCTCATAACATGGCCTTTATTAAAGTTAATTGTATTTTACTGGTCGAATTATTCAGTGTTTCAATGTTATTTTCTTTAATAAAACGCTACTGTTTTTATTGTTAATGGTTAAAGGGATAATATCTGCGGTTTTTAGGCAAAAAAATACCAGCCATATAGGCTGGTACTTAGTCAAAAAGCACGTGCTAATTAGTCATCTTCAAACTCATAACCATCCCCTTCAGGGGCTGGTGGAGTGATTAACACTTTATTGACGCGGTGGCTGTTAACCTCAAGAGGTTGGAAGATACAACCATTGATGGTGACCTGTTCCCCCACTTCTGGAACGCGCTGTAAGTGCTCCATTAAAAGACCTGCAATAGTTTCATATTCACGCTTATCGTCTAATTCCATCGGGATAAACATGATCAAGTCTTCAAGTGGCATAAAACCATTGGCAATCCAGGTACCGTCATCCAGTTTTTGAATGTCGTGGCGAGAGTCATTTTCTTCATCACCCACTGGCAAGTTACCTGCGATGGTTTCCATTACGTCGGTCAATGTCACGATACCTTCGATAGAACCAAACTCATCGACAACGAAGGCAAAGTGAGTATGCGCCTTACGGAACTGCTCTAACGCTTTTAATAGTGATAACCCTTCAGGGAATATTAATGGTTGGGTAATTAGCGCACGTAAGTTTAATGGCTGGCCTTTTAATTGCTGCTTAACCAAATCCATCACATGCACAACACCGACAGGTTCATCGCTGATAGTTTCATCGATGACAACTAAACGTGAGTGTGGGTTCTTCTCCATTAATTGCAGTAAATCTTCAGAAGATTTATTAATGTCGAGATAGTCCACATCATGGCGCGAAGTCATGATGCTTTCAACGTTGCGCTGGGCCATGCCAAGTACGCGAGCAATCATCAAACGTTCTTGAGGGTCAAAAACCGATTGATTATCTGCGATAAGGTTTGAGGTGTGAGGGTCTAATTCCCCACGCTCATTATTACCGCTAAGAATACGTAATACTGCTTCTGCCGTACGTTCACGTAGTGGGCGAGAGCCTGTTAGGAACTTACGACGGTTAAATTGGGCAAATTGGTTTAAGACTTCAATCATGATAGAGAAGCCAATTGCAGCGTATAGATAACCTTTAGGAATGGCATAACCAAAACCTTCGGCAACTAAGCTGAAACCAATCATTAGTAAGAAGCTTAAACACAGTATGACAATGGTTGGGTGCTGGTTAACAAAGCTAGTTAACGGTTTACTTGCCCAAATCATTAATACCATTGCAATGGTTACAGCAGCAATCATTACACCGATATGGTCAACCATACCGACAGCGGTGATCACAGAGTCCAATGAGAATACGGCATCAAGAACAATAATTTGTGCAACAACAGCCCAGAAATTCGATGTCTTTCTTTGGGTATTGGTGTGTTCGTCTTTCCCCTCCAACCGCTCGTTTAACTCCATTGTGGCTTTAAACAAGAGGAATAAACCACCCACTAACATGATCAAGTCTCGAGCACTAAAGGCGTGATCAAAGAGAGTTAATATTGGTTTCGTGAGGGTAATGAGCCATGACAGGCTAAATAGAAGAACTACACGCATAATCAGGGCTAATAAAAGTCCAGTTACACGGGCTCTATCACGCAGCTTTGGCGGGAGCTTATCGGCCAGAATGGCGATGAAGACGAGGTTATCAATACCAAGAACGATTTCTAGAACGATAAGGGTAGCGAGGCCCGCCCAAATCGAAGGATCTGCGATCCATTCCATACAGTTTGTTTTACCTTCTGATATGACGGCTTATACCGACGAATGAATAATGCGGTTTGTTGAATGAAATATCAATAAAAAATCACGTTAATTGGACAATTCTTGACAAAAATGGCCTTGTATACGTCATCGATTGCATCAATAACTACCATGCTGTCCAATCCTAGGTTAATATGTGATCCCGTTAACAGAATGTCAGCACGGTCGAGGCTGACTTAGTCCTAATCAGACAGGAGTTGTTCATGTCAAAGCAGCAGATTGGTGTTGTCGGAATGGCAGTCATGGGGCGTAACCTTGCGCTCAATATTGAAAGCCGTGGTTACTCAGTGTCTATCTTTAATCGTTCTAAAGATAAAACAGACGAAGTGATTGCCGAAAATCCAGGGAAAAAATTAGTTCCCAACTATACGATTGAAGAGTTTGTTGACTCTCTGGAAAAACCTCGCCGCATCTTGTTGATGGTAAAAGCGGGTGAAGCAACGGACAAAACAATTGCCTCGCTGACTCCTCATCTGGACAAAGGGGATATCTTAATTGACGGTGGTAATACCTTATTCACTGATACTATCCGTCGTAATCGTGAATTATCCGAGCAAGGTTTTAATTTCATCGGTACTGGTGTTTCTGGTGGTGAAGAAGGCGCACTGAAAGGCCCTTCAATTATGCCAGGTGGCCAAAAAGAAGCTTATGAATTAGTTGCGCCAATCTTAAGAGAAATTGCAGCGCAAGCGGAAGGCGAACCTTGTGTGACCTACATTGGTGCAGACGGTGCGGGCCACTATGTGAAAATGGTTCACAATGGTATCGAATATGGTGACATGCAGTTAATCGCAGAAGCCTATTCATTACTAAAAGGGTCATTGAACCTCAGTAACGAAGAATTAGCGGGCATCTTTGCTGAGTGGAACAAAGGTGAACTGAGCAGCTATTTAATTGAAATCACTGCAGATATCTTCAAGAAAAAAGATGAAGAGGGGAAATATCTGGTTGACGTGATCCTCGATGAAGCTGCTAATAAAGGTACTGGTAAATGGACTAGCCAGAGTGCGCTGGATTTAGGTATCCCTCTAACTTTAATTACTGAATCTGTCTTTGCGCGTTATATTTCTTTCTTAAAAGATCAGCGTGTTGCGGCATCCAAAGTATTAACGGGTCCAACCTTGAAAGCCGTTGAAGGCGATAAAAAAGACTTTATTGAAAAAGTTCGCCGTGCGCTGTATTTAGGTAAAATTGTGTCTTATGCACAAGGCTTCCAACAGCTGAAAGCGGCATCGGAAGAATATAACTGGGATTTAAACTACGGTGAAATTGCAAAAATCTTCCGTGCAGGTTGTATTATTCGTGCGCAGTTCCTGCAAAAAATTACGGACGCGTATAACCAAGATGCGAAAATTGCCAATTTACTGTTAGCGCCATACTTCAAACAAATTGCTGATGAATATCAGCAAGCACTGCGTGATGTTGTTTGCTACGGCGTACAAAATGGTATCCCAACACCAACATTCTCCGCGGCTATTTCTTATTATGATAGCTACCGTTCAGCGGTATTGCCTGCAAACTTAATCCAAGCACAGCGTGACTACTTCGGTGCTCACACTTATAAGCGTACTGATAAAGACGGTGTTTTCCATACTGAGTGGATGGAATAAAATTCGTTATCATTAATCTTTGATAACCCAAAGGGCGCTAGGTTTAGCGCCTTTTTTCACTTTTGAAGAGCCGTAAAATGTTTAATTTATAATTATAAGTAACTCATTAATTATACGGTGATTTTTGTTTTTTTTATTATTTATTACATCTAATATTTTCTAAACTACATTTATCGAGTCTAGGCATGGTTTATGCGTAATTTTCTTATCTTAGTACTTTTATTAGTATTACTTGGCCCATTAGGGATTGATTTATATTTGCCTACAATACCTGATATTGCGAAGGATTTAGGAAGCCGTGAGTCGGTGATCCAATCTACAATTGCCTTGTTTATTTTAGTTTTAGGCTTAGGGCAGTTAATTTCAGGCCCATTAGTGGATAGGTATGGCCGAAAACCTATCGCGATTTTGGGTATAGTGCTTTACATCATTGGGGCAGGTGTTGCTATTGCAGCAACAACCCCCGTGGTATTTATTGCCTCGCGTTTATTGCAAGGGGTTGCAGTCTGTTGTACTTCGGTAGTGGCATTTAGTTGTGTGCGTGACCGTATGAATGGCACGGAAGCGGCTCGTGCTTTCGGTTTTTTGAATGGAACATTGAATATTGTTCCTGCGTTAGCTCCGTTGCTCGGAGGCCTGTTAGCAGAAGCGTGGGGCTGGCGAGCACCGTTTTGGTTTCTTGCTTTGTATGCGTTAGTCATATTAGTGCTGATTGTTGCCTTTTTACCTGAAACTCGCCCGGCTAATTTGCCAAAAGCAAAAGTTATCCCGCTGAAAACCTATGGCCGAATTTTGGGGGATCGCCACTTTATGGTGTTTGCCTTAGTCAATGCGGGTACGATGGGAATGGCGTTGACTTATGTTTCTCTTGCCCCTACTGTGCTGATGGGGGATGCCCAGTTAACTCCGCTCGCGTTTTCTATTGTATTTGGTATTAATGGTTTTTGGATCATGTTTGCCAGTTACATCGCTAATTATTTTATTCATAAAATAGGGCGACCAACTTGTTTGTTAGTTGGTAGTTCAATGATGGCATTTGGCTGCTTAGGGTTATTGCTAGGTTTTGTCGTATTACCGATAGAAATACAAAGCCATTGGTTAGTTTATATGTTACCTGTCGCTTGCGCTTGTACAGGGCTGGCCTTTATGATGGGAACGGCAACCAGTTATGCTTTAGAACCGTTTGGTAATGAAGCAGGCACCGCATCTGCCTTAGTGGGGTTTGTTCAAATGGCAGGGGGAGCGACACTGGGACTTTGCGCTATCGGTTTGCCTATCGCGCCAAAAATGTCATTGGCGTTAGTTATGTTAGTTGGATGTTTATTCGGTTTACTTGCAAGAAAAACGAGCTTATTGCTTGCTAAATCAGCCTCGACGAGAACAATTTAATATTGTTATTTCAATATGTTATATGTGGTTATCACTAATTGGCTTAGATAATTAGTGATAACTTGGATAATATTATGCAATCTCGCCATTAATCGTTGTCAGTAATCTGTTCTTTTTGATTTCAATTTCTCTAGAATGCACAATTTTATTATCAATATAAAGATTAGCTTTTATAGGGTTTAAACTTCGTTCAATATTAATATGGAATTTATTCATCATATCCTCATTTGAACGGAAGTTATGAAGTTGGTACTGGCTTGTTGTCCCATTTTCTAAAATAACCTCTAAATATGGAATGCGAGTATTTATTTCTTTATCGCAGTTATAAACCATGCCATAGGACCCATATAATGAAGGATAGATATAGCTATCGATGACTTTTTTAGGGTCATAAAAGCCCATTAAGGTTACTACAGGTACTCCTTGTTTATAGGGAACTTTGTAGAGGATTGTTTTATTGTTATCGTTTCGATTCCAAGTGTAGCCATCTGAAATATAACATATTGAATCATTTTTCTTGATTGATTCAATTTGGTTGTTAATATGAATTTCACTATCCCAATCTGCAGATGATTGTATTCTTAAAACAGAATTCCTATTATTTTTATCTGCGAGTGGAATGTTAATTTTTGGGGCGTGATAACCATTTCCATTATAAATAATAACATTATTGTTTTTTCTTAATAGTGAGTTTAAGCCATTAATTGTAATATCTGAACCATTTATTGCAGTAAACTCGGTGGCGTTAAATTGTGAAAGTTCTAAATATGCATCTACCATCTCTTTTGTCTTTGGGTCCCATTTTTTATACCCTGTTTTTGATTCAGGACTAAATATATAGTTATTTTCCAATCTATTTTGAATTGCAATAAAGGAGTTAGGGGTGTAAGCAGTGTAAGCGTTGTAACGAGTATCATAAGCTTCACCTCCACTCATTGCATCATGGTTTAATGTACCATCTTGATATGTATTTGGAATAAAATAGTTATTATCTGAATCCCACAGCCAAGTTGAATTTTTTTTATTTGCGGTTGTATGAGATCCGCCTTCATCTCCCCCATAATAATCACTTAAGCCAAAATTGTGGCCGAATTCATGACTAAGCTCGTTATTATCTGTCCTATTTAACGTCGCTTTACCTCCACCACCAGACCAGCCGTGGACGACTCTACCATTTTTATACATTCCAACAGAGTTATAGGCAGTTATCTGGGATGTTGGAACAAAAGAATCAGCATCTGGAGCCGAGCTATTTACACCATAATTTGCCATATTAACGCCATTAGCATAAAAGTCTTTAGTGATCGACTCCCTCATGCTACCACTATGTCCTCCTCCTTCATCGGGGGCTTTATCTGTAAAAACTTGACCGTCAGGCATAACCACTTTTAATAAATGGATAGGTTCGTAACGAGAAACAATGAGTTTTTTGACTGGGATCGTTTGATAATATTGACGATTCAGTTCAAATTTATCTAGAAAAAGAAGTGTGTCTCTTGGTGGTGTAAGCAACCCAATATCAAAAGTATTAATGAGTAACTCATTTGGCGCACCTACATCAATGTGAGATAACATGCTTTTTTGACCTTGATAAATAAATTCAAGTTTTATCTCTGGATGGATATATTCCTTGGGGACTGTAGTAGACCATGTATTTTCGATATATTCTAAGTTATTAATAAAACTTTCTTTACTATTTTGATTAATAGGAACCCATTTTTTATCTAAGTCATAGACAAAAAGGATGCTTTCACCTGTTTGTAACTGTAAGGTGTTTTTTCCATAATGAATGTAGCTGCTATATGATGCATTCGAGCTAAACAGTATTTTTTTATTATGAAATGCATCATTTTTATCAAGAGTGAAGTCATGGCTCCAATTACCATCACTCGTTGATATTTTCATCGAATTATTGTTTTTTATTAATTGGTTGAAATGTTTTTGATTTTTAGAAATTTCAATAATCGCTTTATTTTCATCTAGAGTGATAGCGAATTTACTAGGGTGTGAGTTGTTAATTCTTGATTTGTTATCAGTAATTGAAATGTTTTTCCATACTCCATTTAAATCACAATGGAATAGTAATAACCCGTCTTTTTTTAGCTCATAAACTTTATTTTTAGTTTGGATGAACGTGGATTCTTCAGCTTCTGATGTAAATATGATTTTTTTAGATGCAAAATTTTTATTCTGCGATAGTGTGAATTTTTTGATTCTATCATAATCCATTTTAGTTATTTTTATGGTGGAGTTTTTTTCTAAGATATCCTCAAAGAACTCTGCATCTATTTTTTCTCTATCTATGTCGGGTAGATTACCAATTTCAAAATCGATAACTGGAAGCGTATTTGGGTGTGCTTTTTTAGGAGGGCTGTAATATTTTATTTTTTTTACATCATTTTTTGTTAGCCAATATCCATTTTCATCGCAGATAAAACGAGTGGCTGATTTTGCCGGTAGTGTTAAGGTGTTATTACCATAGTTAACTTCAACTTCATTATTATTAGTATTGTGTAATGCTATAGTTTTACCTTTATAGCTGATATTGTTATGAAGAATAAATGGTTTTTCTATACTGTTATGGTTGAGCTTTAAATTTATTTTATTATTATTTAATATCGTTTCATGTAAGTGGTTTTGATTTTTCGATATTTCAATTAATTCACTATTAGACCTAATGATGAGGTCAAATTTTACCGATGATTTAAAATCATGAGATGATAAATTAGTTTCTCTTATGCTGTTATTGGCTACTTTGGGTAGTTTGGAAGGAGGGGATAATGGCTTGTTCATTATTAAATAATTATTTTTATCATAAATGTTTAATTGAATATCATTAGCCTCAGGGATGTATGCATGTGGCTTAAACATAATTAAAGTTTTTCGTTCTTTAACTAATTTAGGTTTACAGTCCCCTTCGATATGGATCTTGGCTGGAAGAATATTAGCTTGAGCGAAAAATACATTTCCTTTTAACTCCCCCTTTACATCACTAGTATGTCGGTTGTTATTGAAATAATGTTTTGTTTTTTCATTTTGTAAAAATGAGAGGTTATCGAAGGATTTATTTATCTCGGATATTAAATGAAAGTAATCGATAATAGAATTAAATTCATTTTTAGTATCTGTAAATGAATAATTGTCTTTAATTGATGGTGTGTGGTTATTTAAGCTATTAATAAATAATAAAGGAGAGGCGGGGCTTAAGTGTTTATTCAGCATACAATATTATCTTCTCTATCTATTGTTTCGTGGAAGCAGCTAGAAGTTGTAATTGATGGTAAAATAAAATATCTTTAAAAAAAAGATTAATTGCTTAATAGTTACTCCTAAATGATACTCTAAGCATTGGAAGGCTAACCATTAGTTAGAAAACTAAATTTATTAAAATTAGTGAGGTTAAAATGAATAACTCATTACTAAAAAAACCAATGATTACTCAGTGTGATGTGTTTTGAACGCGGATACATCACCATAGAAAGCGTTCTATGGTAACGATAAACAAATTAAGGGTTTTATTACCATGAATCAAAAACATTGGTCAAAATATCAACTGCTACACGAAGTCGTACAAAATCCTAACATTCATGTTAAAGGCCAACATAGCTACTATAGTGACTGCTGGGATGGTGGGTTTGAAAATTCAGTTGTGCGCTATTTACAGGGGGACGAACAAAGTCGAGATTGGCAATTAGCGTGGGATGTCGACCAACTCTATATTGGTGATTACGTTTGTATTGGTAGCGAAGCTGTTATTTTAATGGGGGGAAACCATACACATCGCATGGATTGGTTTTGTTTGTATCCATTTCTTGAATATATTGAGGAAGCTTATATAGGAAAAGGGGATACAATCATTGGTGATGGGGTATGGGTAGGCATGCGTGCCTTTATTATGCCTGGTGTTAAAATTGGTGAAGGCGCAGTTATCGCAACGAATAGCGTGGTAATTAAAGATGTTGAGCCTTATTGCATCGTCGGTGGAAACCCTGCAAAGGTAATAAAACATCGTTTTTCGCCAGATATTATTACTGAATTACTCGCATTGAAAATTTATGGTTGGCCAGAAGAGAAATTTATTGCACTAAAGCGGTTTATTTGTGGTTCCGATTTTGTGGCATTAAAAAATGCCAGTCAGGAATATGATCAGCGATTGATTAGTTAGTTTTTTTATTGAAGGGTATTCTGTGGAATACCCTTTTTTAATACAAAACTAATTTTCTTCTGTGCGAATAAACTCAACTAAAGTCGGTGTGGCTATTCTTTGATAATCTTCTGTATTTAAAATAATAGAGCGCTCTAATGTACCTGCATTAAAGGCGAGTTCTTCAAAACGTTCAAATAATAGCGGGTCAGCAATTAATTTTAAGTTGGGGTGAAAACTAAAAGGTGGAATAGCCCCGAACACACATTGAGTGAGCTCATCGACTTCCTTTGGGCTTGCTAAAGATGCGCGGGTTCCACCAATTGCTGTGGCAACCTTACTTAAATCAGCCTGTTTATCAGCAGGTAAAATTGCCAATACGTGTTGGCGGATCCCATTTCCTTTTACATGGCATACTAGCCCTTTTGCCCCTTGCCCAAGTTGCGTACCACGTATTTTTGCCACTTCTTCTGATTTACCTGCCGTAGGATGCTCCATCACCCGATATTTTGCATTATTTTTATCAAGTAATTGTGTGAGTTGCAAAAAAATAGAATTTTCAGACACCGTTTTTTCCCTTTAAAACCACATCAATAGAAGGGAATGATATCAAGTTCATTGAGAGATACAATCGTAAAAAGAAATGAACTAAAAATCATAGGGTTGGGAAATTTTTTAAATTGCATATCAGATGCTGTTTTAATCTGTATTGCTATCTGAATGGTGATTTTATCTATTGGATATTCTGTCTGCTATTTTATTTTTAATAAATTCAAATAATTATAAAACAATATTTCAATAGGATAATGAGAATACATATTGTTAAGAATTGAGTTTGATCATTTACGGTGCATTTTATTCTCGGTAATATAAAGTTTTATATAACGAAAACAGATAACATGAAACGTAAAATAAATTTATATGTTCTAATACCTCTTATTGCAGGGATCGCCCCATCAATTGTTGCTGCGCAAGTCTCTGAGCAGCTTACAAGCTCCAAGCAAGACAAAATGTTGGTGACAGCGGCTTCTGGGGATGTCACAACAGAAGCTCAAGCTGGAGCGGGCTTCTTTACCTCTCAAATTGATTTAGGCCCGTTAGGGGATTTGGATTGGATTGATACTCCCTATTCCACAACAACAATCAGTCGTGAAATGATTGATAATCAGCAAGCGAAAAGTATCAGTGAATTACTTAAATATGCCCCGAGTACCCAAATGCAAGCACGTGGGGGTATGGATGTGGGACGTCCACAAAGCCGTGGGATGCAAGGAAGTGTCGTAGCTAATAGTCGGTTAGATGGCTTGTATGTCGTCTCAACGACGGCATTTCCGGTTGAAATGTTGGATAGGGTGGACATTATTAATAGCCTCACGGGGTCTTTGTACGGCCCTTCTAGCCCGGCTGGTCAGTTCAATTTCACGGCAAAACGCCCTGAAGATATTCAACGCTTATCTTTAGGTTATCAAAGCCGTAATGCCTATAGCGGCCATGTTGATCTTGGGGGGTATTTTGATACAGATAAGCGCTTTGGTTATCGTTTAAACTTAATGGATGAAGAAGGAACGGGAAATTTAAAGGATAGCACTCTACGTCGTAAGTTGGCTTCTGTTGCCTTTGATTGGAACATTCAACCGGGGACACAGTTACAGCTCAATGCTAGCCACTATAATTTTGTACAAAAAGGTTATGTGGGGAGCTTCAGCTATGGTCCTAAAATTAATTTACCAAAAGCACCTAATCCGCAAGATAAAAATTTAGCTATGCACACTGCGGGGAATGATTTAACTACAGATACAGTGAGCACTCGCTTACTTCATGATTTTAATGAAGATTGGACATTGAATGCCGCAGTCGGATATCAACAAGCAGATAGAGCGATGCGCACGGTGACCAGTATGTTGGTCAACGATAAAGGTGATATTAAGCGCTCACTCCGTGACTCTCCGGCTTCTGGGCGTTTTCGTGTACTTAGTAATTCAGTGACACTTAATGGCCATGTAGACACGGGGTCTATTGGACACGATTTATCATTCGCGACGAATGGCTATATTTGGTCTATTTATAGTGCAAAGGGAGCTGCTACGGCTTATGACCTTGGCTCAACGAATATGTACCACCCATCTTCATTGATAGAACCTGCAAATGGTAAAATTTACACGGGTGGCTCACGCTATAAATCTGCGGAAAATAGTCAACAAAGTATCACTATCGGCGATACCGTTACATTTGACCCACAATGGTCAGCGATGTTTTATCTCAGCCAAAGTTGGATAGAAAGTCGTAGTTTTGACAAACAGAGCCATAAAACCAGCCAAACTAACTCCAAGGGGTTAAGCCCAAATGCT
This sequence comes from Providencia sp. M-27, assembly GCF_011077905.1. Taxonomy (NCBI): domain Bacteria; kingdom Pseudomonadati; phylum Pseudomonadota; class Gammaproteobacteria; order Enterobacterales; family Morganellaceae; genus Providencia; species Providencia sp. M-27. Next base: position 200,501 of record NZ_JAALBT010000006.1, read on the forward strand.
GCCGTGATGTACAAAATTACCCCACAATTGATGACTTATGTAAGTTATGCAGACTCATTGGAGGAAGGGGATACGGCTCCGATAGGACAAGGCGTTAAAAATGAAGGGCAGACTTTAGACCCATATCGTAGTAAGCAATATGAAGTTGGGGTTAAAGCTGATGTGGCTGATTTAAACCTTGGTGCGGCACTATTTCATTTAGAGCGGCCATTTGCTTATGTGGATAGTCATAGTGTGTTTCGTGAACAAGGTAAGCAAGTGAATAGGGGGCTTGAGTTAACCGCTACAGGTCATGTGTGGCAGGGGTTAAACGTTTATAGCGGCATAACATTTTTAGACCCTAAACTGAAAGACACAGGCTCTCGAACCACTCGGGACAAACGAGTGGTTGGAGTTCCAAAAGTCCAAGCTAATATGCTAGTTGAATATGCGCTGCCAGCTATGCCTGAGTTGGTTTACAGTGCAAATGTACATTACACCGGTAAGCGAGCGGCAAATGATACTAACTCAAGTTGGATTGGTAGCTACACGACGTTAGATTTAGGAACTCGCTATAGTACAAAAATCAACCAGGTTCCTACCACTATTCGCCTATCGGTCGATAATGTCACTGACGAACGTTATTGGGCATCTATTTTCCCATCAGGTAATAACGACCAAGGTGGTGGAAATAGCGCATTCTTAGGCTCTGGCCGTGAAGTCCGCGCAACCATCACATTTGATTTTTAATGGTCGTAACAATAAACGTAAGGAGCACCCTTCTTTATTATGAAGTAAAGAAGGGGCATTAAGATGAGAAAAACAACTTTCTTACAATCCATTATTTTGCTTGCCGGGCTACTAGTCAGTAGCTTGTTAAATGCAAAAACGGATAACCCCGAGTTGCGTATTGCAACACCGTGGCCAGCACAAAATACCATTATTATGATGTTGGGTTATGGCGAGCAAATCGTTGGTACATCGGTGATAGCGAAAAGAATTCCACTATTTCGTCAAATGTTACCCAATATTGATAATGTTCCAGTTATCAGTATTAGCAACCAATTAAATCCAGAGCAAATAATTTCTTTGCGTACACAATTATTGTTTGTGGCGAAAGGCATGGAAGTCCCTCAACGGGACATATTGGAAAGTGCAGGGGTAAAAGTTGTAGAGTACCCTGCAAATTCATTGCAAGCTTTACAAGCTAGAGTTCAAGCGACAGCAAAAGAACTAGGACCAGATGCACAAAATAAAGCGCTTGAATATCAACGCTATTTTGACCGTAATGTCAGGTTGGTAAATGAACGCTTAGTCGGGCTAACAGGTGCAGAAAAACGTAGGGTTTATCATAGTATGGGAAATACGTTATTTACCTCGGGGCGCCCTTCGTTAAATCAAGATTGGATGGATTTGGCGGGAGCCAAAAATGTGGCTGAAACTTGGTTTTCGGATAAGAAAAATAACTCAGGTGAGGTATTACTGGAGACGATTATTGCGGCCAATCCCGATGTAATCGTTGCAATGAATAAAGAAGATGCCAATATCATCCGAACGTCTTCCCAATGGAAAGCCATTAGCGCGGTAAAAAATCAACAGGTGTATGTCAACCCAAAAGGGATGTTTTGGTGGTGCCGTGAAACCTCAGAAGAAGCATTACAGTTTCTGTGGTTAGCGCAAACTCTTTACCCAGAGCGCTTTGCGGATATCGATATGAAACAAGAGACAGCAGATTTCTACCTGAAGTTTTTTGGGATTTCGCTGAGTGATGCACAAATTGATAATATTTTGCACCCATAAAATAAAACTGCCAGCGAGGCTGGCAGTTTATCGATTACTGGTGACGCTCTTTTAATCGTTTGATTATCGTACTTAAATCAAGTTCTTGGTCTTGCAGTAATACCATTAAATGGTACATCAAATCAGCCGCTTCATTGGTTAATTCTGCGCGGTCATTAACGGTTGCCGCTAATGCGGTTTCAACACCTTCTTCACCCACTTTTTGCGCAATACGCTTAGTACCACTTGCATATAAACGCGCGGTATAAGAGCTTTCAGGAGAAGCAGTTTTGCGCTCTTTGAGCAAGGTTTCTAGTTCAAACAAAAAGCCCCAGTCACTTTGTGCGGGTGCGAAGCAGCTTTGTGTGCCGTTATGGCAAGTTGGGCCATCCGGTAACGCGAGAGCTAGCAGCGTATCGCTGTCACAGTCTGGGTAGATATCCACTAAATTTAAAAAATTATTGGAGGTTTCGCCTTTCGTCCACAAACGTTGCTTTGTGCGAGAGAAAAAGGTGACTTTACGGCTGTCTAAGGTGACATTTAATGCTTCAGGGTTCATATACCCAAGCATTAGCACATCACCTGAAACGGCGTGTTGTACGATAACAGGCATCAGGTTATCGACTTTTTGCCATGCAAGTTGGCTACATTGTTCTGTGGTTAACATACTCTAATTTGAACTCCGTTTTCGGCTAGGTATTGTTTTAAGTCACCGATATTAATAATTTGTTTATGAAATACAGAAGCGGCTAAAGCACCGTCAACACCTGCGTCAGTGAAGGCATCAAGAAAATGCACTTTTTCGCCTGCACCGCCAGAGGCAATCAAGGGCACTTGGCAGACTTCGCGGACTTTCTTGAGTTGTTGTAGATCATACCCTTGGCGTACACCATCTTGGTTCATCATATTTAACACAATTTCACCCGCGCCACGTTGTTGCACTTCTTTTACCCAATCAAGGGTTTTCCACGTGGTTTGTGTGGTACGTTTTTCATCACCGGTAAATTGGTAAACGAGATATTCACCTGTGCTTTCGTCAAACCAAGTGTCAATACCAACAACGATACATTGTACGCCAAAGCGTTCAGCTAAACGGCTGATTAATGTAGGGTCGGATAATGCCGGGGAGTTGATGGAAATTTTATCAGCACCAAAAGAGAGAATTTGTGCGGCATCATCGACACTTTTAATACCACCCGCGACGCAAAAAGGAATATCAATTACTTCAGCGACTTTAGCAACCCAGCTTTTGTCTACCACTCGGCCATCAGAAGAGGCGGTAATATCATAAAACACCAGTTCGTCAGCGCCTTCTTGGGCGTAGCGCTGTGCTAATGGAACAATATCACCGATGATTTCGTGATTGCGAAATTGGACACCTTTAACCACTTGGCCGTCGCGAACGTCCAAACAAGGAATTATGCGTTTTGCCAACATTTGATTGCCTCCGCAACGGTGAATTTACCTTCTAATAATGCACGGCCAACAATTACGCCAGCTGCACCAGATGGCGGGATAGCCGCGATATCGTCTAAACCCCCAATACCGCCCGATGCTTGAAAAGCAATATCAGGAAATTTTTGGCTAATTTCTTGGTATAAATTCACATTAGAACCCGCCAATGTTCCATCTTTGGAAATATCCGTACAAAGGACATGTTTTAAGCCATAAGGACGATATATTTCAATGGCTTGTTCTAACGTTAGATTTGAATTCTCCTGCCAACCGCTAATGGCGATTTCTTTTATGCCTTGGTCATTAATACGTACGTCTAAGGCAAGGACAATGGCTTCGCCACCATAGGTCTCAAACCACGTTTTGACCAGCTCAGGCTTAGTGACAGCCGTTGAGCCAATGACAACACGGGTCGCTCCAGCTTCCAGTAAGGCTTTAACATCTTCTTCGGTACGAATACCACCACCAACTTGTACTGGAACACTGACGCCTGCTAATAATTTTTTGAGTAGTGGAATTTGGCGTTTTTGTGGGTCTTTAGCTCCCGTTAAATCCACGAGGTGCAATAATTTTGCCCCTTCTTTTTCATATTGCTGCAAACGTGGGAGCGGGTCATTGCCATAATCAGTTTGCTTGGCGTAATCCCCTTGGTGCAACCGCACCACCGTGCCATCAATTAAATCTAATGCAGGAATGATCATGGTAATTACATCTCCAAAAAGTTTTGAATCAAGCGTGAGCCTGCGGTGCCAGAACGTTCTGGGTGAAATTGGACACCATAGAAGTTATCGCAATTCACTGCGCTGCTAAACGGATTGCCATACTGAGTTTGCGCAATGGTATGACTGGAAATTGGCATCGAATAACTGTGTACAAAATAGAAATAGGCGTTATCTGGGATATCCCGAAACAGTGGGTTTCCTGCTAGCGCTTTGACTTGGTTCCAGCCGCTATGTGGAACAGGAAGCCCATTGGCATCCATTTTTTGTACAGGGCTATCAATTAACCCCAGTAGTGGCACCGTAGATTGGCCTTCTTCACTAAAAGAACCGAGTAATTGCATACCTAAACAGATACCTAATACTGGTTGGGTCAGTGCTTTGATTAACGGTACTAATTCGCGTTCAGTCAGCTTTTCCATGGCTGCGCTAGCCGTACCGACACCGGGCAAAAAGACTTTGTCGGCTTGTAAAATGGTGTTGGTATCGCGGCTCACTACAGGGTCATAGCCTAAGCGTTTTACCGCATAGGCTACAGAGGCTAAATTTGCACAGCCGGTATCAAGGATGACAACGTTCATTACAGAACCCCTTTCGAGCTAGGTAACGTATCCCCTTCAACACGAATTGCTTGGCGCAGTGTGCGGCCGAAAACTTTAAATAAGCTCTCTGCTTTATGGTGATCGTTTTTCCCTTTGGTTTTCAGGTGTAACGTGCAGCCCATCGCATAGGAAAGCGAGCTAAAGAAGTGCTCAATCATTTCTGTGCTTAAGTCACCGACGCGTTGGTATTTAAACTCGGCTTTGTATTCAAGGTGTGGGCGGCCAGAAATATCCAGCGCACAGCGCGCTTGGCATTCATCCATTGGGAGAACGAAACCAAAACGTGCGATACCGCGTTTATCTCCAAGTGCCACTTTCAGCGCTTCACCTAGTGCAAGACCGGTATCTTCAACGGTGTGGTGGTCATCGATAAACAAGTCGCCATTGACCTCAATGTTTAACCGGAAACCACCGTGAGTCGCGATTTGGTCTAACATATGGTCAAAGAAGCCCACGCCAGTGCTAATTTTGCTGCCGCCTTCTTGGTCCAGCCAGACTTCGACTTGAATATTGGTTTCTTTTGTGACGCGTTTGACCAGTGCATGGCGGTCGCGTTTAGTTAATTGCTGGGTGATAGCTTCCCAGTCAAGTTCTGTTGGGCTATAACGTAACCCTTTGATACCCATGTTTTTAGCGAGTTGAATGTCTGTTTCACGGTCACCAATCACATAGCTATTTTCGCTATCTAACACGTTGCTATCTAAATAGCGTTCGACTAACTGGAGCTTAGGTTTACGACAAACGCAGTTATCTTCAGGCTTATGTGGGCAAATTAACACTTCATCAAATTTAACGCCTTGGGACTCAAATACCTGCATCATTAAATTATGCGGTGGCTCGAAATCTGCGGTTGGGAAGCTATCGGTGCCTAAGCCGTCTTGATTGGTTATCATCACTAAGCGGTAATTGGCTTTTTGCAGAGCAAGTAAGCTAGGAATAACCGCCTTTTCAAAGGCGAGTTTACTTAAGCTATCAACTTGGAAGTCGGTTGGCGGCTCGGTAATTAATGTTCCATCACGGTCGATAAATAAAATTTTCTGGCTCATGAGTCATTCCTAATTAGCAAAGTGCTGCAATAGCTTCAATAACACGGGTATTTTCTATTTCTGTCCCAACAGTAATACGCAGGCAATTAATGAGACCGGGTTGTTTGCTCTGGTCACGTAAAATAATGCCTTGGTCCCACAGGGCTTTAAACACTTTATTACCATCGGTAAAACGTACCAAAATATAGTTAGTTTCACTCGGATAAACGTGTTCAACCACCGATAAGTCGCGCAGCGCTTCACGAAGTGCAATACGGTTTTCTGTTATCGTTGTTACGCGGCTTTTCATTGTCTCAATGCCTTGTGGTTCAAGAGCTTGAGCTGCAATCATCGCAACAGGGGTTGATAAAGGATAAGGGGCGATAACCTTTAATAGCACTTCAATTACTTCAGGGGTGGCTAAGGTGAAACCACAACGTAAACCGGCCAATGCAAAGGCTTTGGATAAGGTTCTTAAAATGACCAAGTTTGGATATTGTGCTAACCAGCTTGCTACACTGTATTGTGGGCAGAACTCAATATAGGCTTCATCGACAACGACTAATGCACGACCCGCAGCCATATCTAGCACTTCGCGTAAATCTTTATTGTCGATGATATTGCCTGTTGGGTTATTCGGGCTGCAAATATAAATCAGTTTGGTATTGGATAGATTTTCACGGATCGCATTAACGTTTAATGCCCAGTCTGGCAACGCCATGATTTTCTTTTGTTCAACACCAAAGGTTTCTGCACTGACGCTGTACATGCCATAGGTTGGCGGGCAAAACATTACCGCATCTTTGCCTGGTTCACAAAATGCGCGGATCAGCAACTCAATGGACTCATCGGCCCCACGGCAAACGAGCACTTGTTCTGGTTTAACTTTGACATAAGCCGCATAGTTATTGATCACCGCAACCGGTTGGCATTCAGGGTAACGGTTAAGGTTACGTTCACTGAATTGGTAATCAGGTGCAATCGGGTATTCATTGGCATTGAGCCAAACGTCTCCATTTCCCCCTAGACGTCGTGCAGACATATAAGGTGTCATGGTTTTAACATTTTCACGTGCAAGACTGGCGGCATTAAATGGTTGGCTCATGACTTACTCCTGATTTTGTTTTTTTAGTTCGTTAACGCGTAAGGTAACGGCATTTTTATGAGCCGTGAGTTGCTCTGCTTGAGCTAACGTTTCGATGGTGTCGGCTAAGCCTAATAAGCCTTGCTTTGACAGCTTTTGGACTGTCATTCGCTTCATAAAATCAGCGAGCCCAAGGCTTGAATAGGTTGAGGTATATCCATAAGTAGGCAATACGTGATTGGTGCCTGATGCATAGTCGCCAGCCGACTCTGGCGACCAGTCGCCAACAAACACAGAGCCGGCACTTGTGATAGCATCGACCAGGTCATCGGCATTGCGAGTTTGCAGTATTAAGTGCTCAGGGCCATAACGGTTGCTAATTTCAACGCATTGAGCGATGGAGTCAGCGATGATGACACGGCTGGCACTCAGGGCTTCTCTCGCTATTTCTGCACGTGAAAGTTGCGCTAATTGTTTTTCTGTTTCTTCAATCACGCGTTGGGCAAAGCTTTCATCGTCAGTTAATAAAATAACTTGTGAATCAGGGCCATGCTCTGCTTGAGATAGCAAATCAGATGCGGTAAATGCGGGGTTTGCACCGTTATCAGCAATGACCAACACTTCGGAAGGACCCGCAGGCATATCAATGGCTGCTCCATCATGGCTTTGGCTGACTTGGCGTTTTGCTTCAGTGACATAGGCATTACCGGGGCCAAAAATTTTATCAACCGCAGGAATGCTTTGGGTACCAAATGCCATTGCAGCAATCGCTTGCGCACCACCTACTTGGAAAATATCGCTGATGCCGCACAGTTTCGCTGCATACAAAATTTCATCGGCGATAGGTGGAGGTGAACATAAAATAATTTTACGACAGCCAGCGATATTCGCAGGGGTTCCCAACATCATGACCGTTGATAACAGAGGGGCCGACCCCCCTGGAATATATAAACCGACTGCATCTATTGGGCGTGTGACTTGTTGGCACACGACGCCTGCCTGTGTTTCCACTGTAATCGGAGTGGGTTTTTGGGCTTCGTGAAAACGACGAATGTTGCCAATCGCTGTTTTCATTGCTGTTTTGATTTCATCACCAAGACGAGCCTCTGCTGCGTCAACAGCATTTGCAGGAACACGCACCGTTTCGACTTCAGTTTTATCGAAACGACGGCTCAGTGCTTTGAGGGCGGTATCGCCCTCGTTACGGACTTGGTCAATAATTTGGCTAACCGCAGTACTAATGCTACCAGAAGCCGCTATTGCAGGGCGCAGCAGCAAAGCGCTTTGCTGCTCTTGGTTACAAGCCGACCAGCGAACAGGTTGGTTAAATCCCATTTTCATGACGGCTTACTCCATCATTTTTTCAATTGGCAGGACAAGAATAGAGCTTGCCCCTAACGCTTTGAGTTTTTCCATGGTTTCCCAGAACAGCGTTTCTGAGCTCACCATGTGCATCGCCACACGGCTTTGTTCGCCTGCTAACGGTAAAATAGTTGGGCGTTCAGCACCCGGCAGTAAGGCAATGATTTCTTCGAGTGTTTCACTTGGCGCGTGCAACATGATGTATTTGGACTCACGCGCTTGGATGACACCTTGGATACGGGTCATCATACGGTCAATAAGCTGTTGTTTTTCAGGCGACATTTCACCATCGCGTTGAATTAAACAGGCTTTAGAACGGTAGATGACTTCCACTTCTTTTAGGCCGTTTGCTTCAAGTGTTGCACCTGTAGAGACGAGGTCACAGATGGCGTCAGAAAGGCCAGCGCGCGGAGCGACTTCGACTGAACCATTTAACAGACATGATTTAAATTGAATGCCTTTTTGGTCGAAATAGCGTTTTAACAAGTGTGGGTAGGAGGTTGCAACACGTGAGCCATTTAAGCACTCTGCACCGGTATAGTTGAAATCTAATGGGGCAGCGAGAGATAAGCGGCACTCACCAAAATCGAGGCGACGTAGTGTTTTGTATTGTGGGTTTTCACCTTGAGCACGACGATTCAATAACTCTTCTTCAAGAACGTTTTCACCGATGATCCCTAAGTCAACGACACCGTCCATGACCAGCCCTGGAATATCGTCATCACGAACGCGAAGTAAATCAATAGGCATATTTTCTGCATAAGCAATCAAACGTTGTTGTTGTAAATTGATTTTGATGCCACAGCGAGAAAGTAACTCTCTTGATTCTTCACTCAGACGACCTGATTTCTGTATTGCAATACGTAAACGTGATTTATCCAACATGACTTTACCCTTATCCCTTTAAAATTTTTTGTTTAGTAACTCTTTGTTCAAGAATAAAAAAACCCTCGGAAGATTATCTTCCGAGGGTTCTCTCAATTCGCATTTCAGCCACCGGAAGATTCGTTGAACGTCTTCCAGCACACATCGCCCGAAAGACTAGTCAGGATGATGGTGATGATGATGGTTGCGTGAAATACGATTCATAATGTCTTCCGTTCTGTTATTTAAGTGAATGACTAAACATTCATTGTGCTAACTAAATACTCATTGGTATTCAACCTATCCGATTTCCCCCTATGAATGCAACCTTTTTTTTAAAAATAACCAATAATAATTAGTTGTTCACTTTTTATAGTGATAAATCCCTCAGAAATTGTATTCGGAAGTTTTATGGTTTTCAGCTACTCTGTGATTAATTTCAGTCAGTTGAACGATTGGGGAGTTATCATATGAAGAAAGTTACTATCATCGGGTTAGGCTGGGTTGGGTTACCCCTTGCTCAGGCCTTATTGTCTCAAGGCATTCATGTGGTTGGAACTAAAACAACACCAGATGGTATTGAAGCCGCTCAAGCGGTAGGAATAGAGTGCTATGCATTGAAATTAACCCCAGAACTTGAATGTGATGACGATGATTTAGCACAATTGATGGAACAAAGTGATGCTATCGTCATTTTGCTACCTCCATCTAAAATTAATACTGAATACTATGTGACCGCGGTTGAAGCACTGGTGAATAGCGCAATAGCCTTTCAGGTGCCTAAAGTTATTTTCACGTCATCTACTGCGGTTTATGGGGAACAAAATGGTGAAATGACCGAAAACAGCCCATTGGATGGGGTAACTGAATCAGCTAAAGCCTTGGTGGCGACAGAACAGTGGTTGCATCAGTTACCGAACATATCGGTGGATATTCTGCGATTAGCGGGATTAGTCGGTGAAAAACGCCATGCAGGGCGTTTTTTAGCGGGGAAAACCGGGGTGAAGGGGGCTAACCAACCTGTGAATATGGTGCATCAAGATGATGTGATTGCCGCCATTTTATTATTGCTCCAGCAACCGCAAGGGGGACATATTTATAACCTCTGTGCGCCAGTCCACCCAACACGAGCCGAATTTTATACTCATGCAGCACAATCTATCGGGTTAACCCCGCCTCAATTTATTGAAGAGAAGAATACGTTAGTGGGGAAAACCATTAACGGTAATAGAATTTGCCAAGAACTCGGGTTTGAATACCAGTACCCAAACCCAAGTTTGATGAATATGACCCTGTGATTATTTAATCGGGATCATGACAATTTTTTGGAACGCAGGGCGTGTGGTCAGTTGCTGGTACCAGCGTTCCAAATTGTTAAATTCGGGGCGCTGCGTGACAATTTCATGCCAAGGGTAAAATAGTGGTGCGATAGCAATGTCAGCGATACCAAATTTGTCACCACTGAAATAGGCTTGGTTAGCTAATGCATTATCAGCAATGGTTAGTAACCGGTTGATATTGCCATAAATAATTTTGGCTTGTTCTGGGTCTCTATCTGCTTCTGGGACACGAACAATTTTGTTCATCATCTGTTTAATGTGGTCGAATAAATTAGCACCACTCCAATCCATCCATTTATCAGCGGCCGCTCGTTCTTGTAGGTCTTGTGCGAGTAATAAGTGAGAATGATCAAATTTTTCCGTAAGGTAACGTAAAATCGCATTCGATTCCCACAGCGCAAAGTCATCATCCTGTAGAGTTGGAATTGTGCTGTTTGGATTCATTTTTATATATTCAGGTGTATCTAGCCCACCAAATGGGCCACCCACATCTTTTTGATTGTAAGCGATATTTAATTCTTCTAAGCACCAAAGTACTTTTTTGACATTGGAAGAGTTGACGCGTCCCCAAACAGTTAACATGGCAGTCTCCTAAATTGATTTTTTGGCATCGACCATGGTTAAGATAGATTAAATTTACTCAGAGGCAAATGTTTATTTGTTATCAGTGGCCTCAGTGAAATTAAAGTCTTATATTAGGTCTAGTTATCAAATTTTGTCACAGCGATGGGTTCTCGTTTAGTGATGTTGAGTCAATGACAGTAATTTAAATGTACAGAATTAAGTGAAGGAATAACCGATGAGTAAGAAAATGTTGTCTTTAAAAACCCGCCGAGCTGGAATTGGGTTGAGTCTTTTGGTTGCCGTAAGTACCAGTGCTTATGCGGCGCAGACACCGGTTGCTCCTCAAGTCGATGCAAAAGCGTTTGTTTTGATGGATTATAATAGCGGTAAAATTTTAGCGTCTGGGAATCCAGATGAACGCTTAGATCCCGCAAGTTTAACAAAAATTATGACCAGCTATGTGATTGGCCAGGCCGTCAATGCAGGGAAAATCACGCCACAAGACATGGTCACAGTAGGGGAAGATGCGTGGGCGACGGGTAACCCTGTTCTTAAAGGCTCCTCTTTGATGTTTCTAAAGCCTAAAGACCGTGTTTCTGTATTGGATCTAAATAAAGGGATTGTGATCCAGTCAGGGAATGATGCCAGTATTGCTCTTGCCGATTATGTTGCAGGTAGCCAAGACTCATTTGTGAGTTTAATGAATCAATACGTGCAAAAGATTGGTTTAAAGAATACCCATTTTAAAACGGTTCATGGTCTAGATTCAGAAGGGCAATACAGTACAGCGCGGGATATGGCATTGTTAACCCAAGCAATGATCCGCGATGTGCCTGATGAATACGCACTGCACAAGGAAAAAGAATTTACCTTTAATAAAATTCGTCAACCAAACCGTAATCGTCTGTTATGGAACCAAAATTTAAAAGTGGATGGCGTAAAAACTGGGCACACGAGTGGAGCAGGCCATAACTTAGTCGCCTCTGCAACAGAAGGTGATATGCGTTTGATTTCAGTCGTGTTGGGGGCGCCAAGTGACCGTGTGCGTTTTTCTGAAAGTGAAAAATTACTGACATGGGGCTTCCGCTTCTTTGAAACTGTCACGCCAATTAAGGCTGATGCTACACTGAAAAAACAACGCGTTTGGTTTGGTGATATTTCAGAAGTTGATTTAGGTGTTGCCGATGATGTTTCTGTTACTATTCCTAAAGGGCAGCTGCAAAACTTAAAAGTGGATATTCAACTGACTAATGATTCACTTGAGGCGCCACTGGCTAAGAACCAAGCGGTAGGTACGATTAACTTTATTCTTAATGATGAAGTCATCGAACAGCATCCTTTAGTCGCAAAAAGTGCTGTTGAGGAAGCCGGGTTTTTCGGCCGTATTTGGGATTATATTATGAAAACGATTAGCGGCTGGTGGAGTGCCATTTTCGGTTAATAATTGATTAAGTAGAAAATGATGTGAACACAAAAATGCCTGCATTAGCAGGCATTTTTATCGAGGTGATTAAGACACAAACTATTCGCAGTGAGCCAGTTTAATCGCTAAGCCGCCTTGGGAGGTTTCACGATACTTAGCGTTGATGTCTTTACCCGTTTCATACATGGTTTCAATGACTTTATCGAGGCAAACTCGTGGGTCACTGACGCGACGCAGTGCCATACGGGCTGCATTGACGGCTTTAACGGAAGCAATGGCATTACGTTCAATACAAGGTACTTGTACTTGTCCACCAACAGGGTCACAGGTTAAGCCTAAGTTATGCTCCATGGCAATCTCTGCCGCAATACACACTTGCTCAGGGCTACCGCCCATTAGCTCGGCTAATCCCGCAGCGGCCATCGAACAAGCAACACCCACTTCCCCTTGGCAACCAACTTCTGCACCAGAAATTGACGCATTCATTTTATATAACGCACCAATGACACCGGAAACTAAAAAATAACGGGTATAGGAATTTTCATTCACCGGGCGAATGAATTTATCATAGTAAGCTAAAACGGCAGGTATAATGCCACAAGCACCGTTAGTTGGCGCTGTTACAACACGACCACCCGCTGCATTTTCTTCGTTAACAGCAAGGGCATACATGTTGATCCAGTCTATTACCGCCATTGGGTCCATATTAGTGCTATCTGTTGTGACCAATTGGCGACGTAGAGCCGCTGCACGACGAGGAACACGCAATGGGCCGGGTAATAAGCCTTCAGTCGTGACACCGCGCTCAATACCCGCTTTCATCACATCCCATATGGATGAGAGATATTGCTGAATTTCTTCTTTACTACGCAGTGCTAATTCATTCTGCATCACGAGCGCGGAAAGCGATAAACCGGTTTCTTTACAGTGTTTTTGCAGGTCAGCTGCATATTTAAATGGGTAAGGGACTTGAACGGCGTTTTCGTCTGACTGGCCAAAATGTTCTTCATCGACAATAAAACCACCGCCGATAGAATAGTAATTTTTGCTGTAAATAACATCATCACCACTGAATGCTGTAATACTCATTCCATTTTCATGGAGCGGTAGGTTGGTAGTATGAAAATTCATGCCACCTTCAGTAGGGAAATCAACTTCATGTTGCCCATGAGCAAGGGAGAGCCTTTCAGTTTGCTCAACATTACGCATAAAAGCAGGAATAGCGTCAATATCAATGGTATCCGGTAAGTTACCCGCAAGGCCCATAATAATTGCCATATCCGTTGCATGGCCTTTACCTGTTAAAGAGAGCGAACCATAAACATCAACTGCAATTCGTGTTGTGCGAGTGAGTATTTCTTGCTGGATAAGGTCGTCAACAAATTGTTTGCCCGCTTTCATTGGGCCGACGGTATGGGAACTTGAAGGGCCGATGCCAATTTTGAAGATATCAAATACACTAATCATATTCAGTGCTTCCTTTTGTAGAAAGTCATTGAAATTAGGTAGCTTCCATTTAGGACGCTACCTAGTGGCTTCAATTAGAAGAATAACTTATATGTTGCCGCAGAGATAGCGACCAGACCCATAATTACAATAAATATATTACTGATTTTACCTGAGTATTTACGCATCGCAGGTACTTTGCTAATTGCATACATTGGCATTAAGAACAGTAAAATTGCGATTACTGGGCCACCGAGGCTCTCGATGATATCTAGCACACCTGGGTTTAATGTTGCTACTATCCATGTTGTGACTAACATGAAGATAGCAGTACCACGGTTTAACTTGCGAACATCAATTGTTTTACCTTTTGCACGGTAAGCACGCTCAACCAAGCCATTGAAGCCTTCACGTGCGCCTAAGTAGTGACCTAGGAAAGATTTAATAATTGCGATAAAGGCAATGATTGCAGCTGCATATTTGATGAATGGCTGGTCAAAATAGCCAGACAGGTAGTCAAGAATACTGATATTTTGTGCTTTAGCTTGTGCGAGATCTGCTGAAGATAAGGTAAAGACACAGCTGATCACGAAGAACATAACGGTCAGCACCATCAGAATGTGTGCAGAAGCAAGAATTCGTGAACATTTTTGTTCAGCTGCATCACCGTATTCTTCACGTTTTGCAACGGAGAAAGCAGAAATAATCGGCGAGTGGTTAAATGCGAATACCATCACTGGGATTGTCAGCCAAATAGTGACCCAGATGCTTTGTCCGCCGGTATTTTTTGTTGCTTCAGTGATACCTTCCCAAGTTAATGTATTCAGTACATCACCAGACCAATGTGGGATCATATACAGTGAGAATGCAACCAGCACGGCGATAAATGGAAACACTAACATACTCATGACTTTTACGATGTATTTCTCACCGAATGCCACAATCGCCATCACTCCGCCTACAAGGATCAAGGCAAGTAGCCAGCGTGGTGGTGCGCCAACGCCTAATAATTCGGTTAAGAATTTATTGACGTTATTGGTAATGGAAACACCATAAACAAGAAGAATAGGATAAATAGCAAAGAAGTAGAGTAGGGTGATCCAGTTACCTGCTGTGCGACCAAAATGCTCCTCTACGACCTCAGTAATATCACCGTCCGGTTTTGAGCCAGACAGAACGAAGCGTGTTAACCCACGGTGAGCAAAAAATGTCATTGGGAAGGCTAATACCAGCATCAGTAAAACAGGTAATAAACCACTCATACCTGCGTTGATGGGCAAAAACAGTACCCCAGCACCGATAGCTGTACCATATAAACCCAGCATCCATACTGTGTCAGTTTTGCGCCAAGCATTGCTAGTTACTGTTTGCGAGGCTGTTTTGTCGATGGAACCAACTTTTGTTGCATCCATAATAGTCTCCGAAAATATAAGTCAAAAAAAAATCATTTAGCGTAACGGCAAATGCATTACGAACTTTTAATCTTTTGGTACGAACAATTACTCAATAACAATTGTTTTCTTTTGCGTAACAATCTGATTGGAAATAAAACTAATATTAGGTCTAAATTTATTTTCAATCAGTTTTGCATTTTTATCATAAATTTTTAAAAGTGGATTTTGAGGGTGTGAATTTATAGTTTACCAGAATAAAATGCCGTGATCATTATCTCAAAAGAGAAGTATCTCCTTAGATTGCGATAGATAATCATATTTTATAAAAATGTTAAGAAAATTTGCGTTAGGCTTGCTTTTATTAGAGGCTAAATGCTAATTAAATAAGTTTAAATTTTCTTAATTTTTGACAGAATTAAATTCTGCTGAAAAAATATTATTATATTAATGATTAAAATTGAGCTGATTAAAATATCATCCATATCAATATAAATATTGAACTGTACTGTAATGGAAGTACGATTCAGTCGATTTTATTTCTCAGTAATATGTTGATAATTATGGTTATTGTTTTGGTTTTTAGAATGATTCTTTGCGTGATTAATTAGTTTGGGAGTTGGAAGAGATAGTGCTATATATTAATTAATTTGAATTTTTTTCATACTTATATTTGCCACTTTTTTCGCAACGAAAAAAATAATTAAAATAGGTAACAAAATATTTGTTAACTGATTGTTTTAATAATTTTATTGATAACTTAAAAAAGATTTTAATGCTGAATATAAAAATAAACAGAAACTTTGATCTAGCTCAGTTTTTATCATGGGAAAGGAACTGGCATTAATTAATGCCAGTATTTGGATATAGGTTGTTATGGCTGAAACCAACCTTTACGAATAAGAGGGGCACAAATGAAACTATATAGCTGAGTAATAGGTGATTGAATTTTATTCGCACCAATAGACCAGAGAATTTGAGCTAAACCGCATGCGACAATCGCAAGTATAAAGGCGCCTGCCATATCTAAAGGCCAGTGAACACCGAGGTAAATACGCGACCAAGCAATGACAATAGCGGGGATCATCATGACAAGCCCTACCCAGGTCCTTAGCCAGAAAAGAAACGCGAAAGCGAATGTAAAGACAATCGTGCCATGGTTGCTCGGGAATGAAGGCGTGGCTTTATGTTCAGAGAAATTGGTGCCAATTCCCATGACAAATGGGCGGTCATGCGGCGCGAAATAGCCTACTAACCACGAAATTGCTAAACCAATGACAATAGCAATGGCCGCTTTGCAGGCAAAGGCACGTTGGCGAGTCATATTTGGCTGGGCGCCCCAAAACCAACAAGCAACAGTAAATAGTGGAAATAACAGAATTAAGCGTTTTGCAATCACGTTAGCTACAGCAATGGTTCCACTTGCAGTTTCTGGAGTAGCATTGATCAAATTGAATAGATCAAGGTTAAGTTGTTCCAGCACAGTTCAGTACCTCGGACAGATAGTTAGTAAGACAAAATAGGTATTAAAGGGAGATTAAAGTTTCTTAATGAGCAGGTAAAGTCCCTTTGTCTTATTATTGAAAGCTTTGTGCGACAAATTTACTTGCGGTTTAACTATTACTCAATAATTATTTAGTGCAGTAACAGACTTAGATAAGTAAAAGGGAGAAAAAGTGATGTGGTGGCAAAAAGAGATACAACTTAGCGCAAAAGTAAGAGGGTTTCATTTAGTGACAGAAGAAATTCTCAAGCAGCTTCCTGAACTTAGCTTAATTAAGGTTGGTTTAGCCAATATTTTTATTCAACATACATCGGCATCTTTAACGATCAATGAAAATGCGGATTACACTGTCAGAGAAGACTTCGAGAGTTTTTTTAATCAGGCCGTTCCTGAAAATGAGCCTTATTATAAGCATGATTATGAAGGAAGTGATGATATGCCTGCGCACCTAAAAAGCAGTTTATTGGGTGCAAGTTTAACGATTCCGATTACGAAAGGGCGTTTAAATTTGGGAACGTGGCAGGGGATTTATTTATGTGAACATAGAAATCATGGTGGAAAGCGTAGGTTAATCATTACATTGCAAGGCGAACCCAGCCGTTAGAAACAAAAAACCCGATAGCATGAAAACAAACAGTTGGCTATCGGGCTCCTCAATATGGGGACATCAAAGAAAAGCAGTGGCACTAATTAAGACCCCGTCTAAAAAAGAAAGTTCTCACTTAGATGAAAAAAAGTGCAATATTTTTATTAAATTTGGCTTAAATAGCACAAAAAGAACAAGCAAAGTGTTAACACCTATAAATAAGTGAACAACTTTGCTTGTTGGGATGAAAAACGGATGTGACTAATTACTTGTATAGATTCAAATTTTCTTTAGCGTAAGCTTCGAAATCTGTGCACCCACCGATGTGTTGCTCATCAATGAATATTTGTGGAACGGTTTCAACAGGTTTACCGACAGTTTTAGATAAATCTTCTTTAGAAATACCTTCAGCTTGAATATCAACATAGCGGTAGTCAAAATCTTCACGCTCATTTTTCAGTTTTTCAGCGAGTTCTTTTGCACGAACACAGTATGGGCAGCCAGGACGACCAAAAATAACAGTATACATAGTATCTCCTTTTTATCTTGAACTCAGATTCTAATTGCAATGCTCAATACTATGCCTATATAACTTATGAAATAAAAGTCGAATTTTCCTGTTATACCTATAGGTATGGCATATAATTCACAGTTTGAGAAAGAGACACAATAATGAGAGGAGAAAAAGAATGAGTCATAAACCTCAATCTAAAGGGACAATGCGTTCATTGGCTGATATGCCAAAGCCCATTATCGTGTTAGAAGGTGTGGGGATCATTCTGCTTATTATTGTTTTGTTAGCACTAAATGACTACATCACACTGCCAGAGCCTTTAATGCAGTCAGGGGTGATCGTGAGCATGATTATGGTCGGTATTGGTTGTTTGGTGCCTGCAATGATCAACATTGTCTGGCGAGCAATTCATGGTCTGAGTTTTTTGGGTATTGATCATAAACAGCCAGAAAAGAGCGCATCTAAAAAGTCAGACTCTGCAGATAATAAACCTGATGAATAAGTAGATTAAGCGCAGTTTTACTGGTGTTTCGCCCTACAATATGTGAGAATTATTCGTTTTTTTCGTTAGGGGGAAATGTGCCAAAACCCTAACAAATCGATATTGCACGACTATTTTGAGTTGAAGAAGGTTATTGCCCATGGATTCTATTTGTTACCCTGACATCACTAAGCTACGTGAATGGCTAGACCAACTCAAAACCTCTTATTTCGAGTGTGATTCCTGCTCTGCATTACATTTACCTCATATGCAAAATATCGACGGTATTTTTGATGCGAAGCTCGATATTTTAAATAATGTTTTGGTGTTATCTGCATTAGCTGAGCTTAAACCGACAGCGATTGTGACGTTAGTGGCGAATATCAGCCAAATCAATGCCAGCTCATTAACAGCGAAAGTTTTCCTTGAAATAAACAATGAAAACTTGCCTAAATTGATTGTTAGCCAATCATTTTCATTAGAAGCAGGGATGACGTATCGTCAATTCGGCCATTTTTTACAGCAAGCAGAAGACCAAATTTCAGCCATTGTATTTGAAATCTTTAGCAATAATTTGCTGTATGCGAGTCAGGATGATTTCAGCGAAGATGATGACAATGTTGATGAAGACTCTGAGCATTCCCTTGACGACAAACCTTCGATAATTATCCACTAAGTCTCTGTTATGCACTGTGAAAAATATGCCGCAGGGCAGTGCCATTCATGCCAATGGTTGACATTAACGCCTGAACAGCAAGTTATTGAAAAACAGAGCCAACTACAGGCTCTTTTGCCAGCTATTGATATCTCTCTATTTCAGCCTCCAGCCACAGGGCCATTGATGGCTTTTCGCAATAAAGCCAAAATGGTCGTTAGTGGTAGTGTTGAGAAGCCAATTTTAGGTATTGTTGGGCGAGATGGGCAAGGTGTAGATTTAACGGACTGCCCGTTGTATCCAGATGCCTTTTCTGATGTGTTTAGTGCCATTATTCCTTTTATTGCAAGGGCAGGGCTGACGCCTTATAACATTGAGCGCAAACGCGGTGAATTAAAATACCTATTATTAACCCAAAGTCATTACTCTGGGAAATTCATGCTGCGGTTTGTGTTGCGCTCAGAGAAAAAAATTGAGCAGTTAAAAAAGGCACTGCCATGGCTACAAGCACAGTTGCCACTGCTTGCGGTGATCACCGCCAATATTCAACCCGTGCATATGGCAATACTTGAAGGTGAGGATGAGATTTTCTTAACGGAGCAGCGCACACTTCGTGAAGAGTTTAATCAAGTCCCTTTATTTATTCGGCCACAAGGTTTTTTCCAAACGAATCCTATAGTGGCTGCAAAATTATACCAAACCGCGAGGGAATGGGTTAAAGCGTTAGATATCGATAGCTTGTGGGATCTGTTTTGTGGCGTGGGCGGCTTTGGGCTGCACTGTGCTGAAAAAGACACTCACTTAACAGGGATAGAAATCAGTGCGCCAGCGATTGCCAGCGCACAGCAATCAGCGGATGAACTTGGATTAAAGCATGTTGAGTTTAAAGCACTTGATTCAACGCGTTTTGCTACAGCGAATCAAGATATCCCGCAGCTTATTTTAGTCAATCCACCACGTCGAGGGATTGGTAAAGAATTATGCGATTACCTTACTCATATGCAGCCTGAATATATCCTGTATTCTAGCTGTAACGCGCAAACCATGGCGCAAGATTTACAGTTGTTAACGGGGTATCACGTATGTAAGGTGCAGTTGTTTGATTTGTTCCCTCATACGTCTCATTATGAGGTATTGACCTTATTACAACGGGTAACTAATTAGTCAATTATATAAAAAAGCTTGGTATTAATACCAAGCTTTCTATTTTTTAAGCCATCTAAGTTGAGATAAAGTTAGCCTCTGTGCTCAAATTCCAATGATTTGCGTTCAATTAAACGCATTAAAATAGTTAAGATTGCATTGACCACTAAATAAATAATACCCGCAGCAACAAATGCCATGACATCCCATGTTTGACCAAAGATAAGCTGGCTGTATCCCATGACATCTAGCATGGTAATGGTACTGGCCAGTGAGGTACTTTTGAAAATTAATACCACTTCGTTGGAATAGGACGATAACGAGCGTTTGAAGGCATAAGGCAAAATAATTCGCATGGTTTGCATTTTACTCATCCCAAGGGCTTGGCAAGACTGCCATTGACCTGATGGAATGGCTTTAACTGCGCCGTGGAATAATAAAGTGGAATAAGCTGCACTATTTAAAGCTAAGGCTACCATTGCACAGACCCAGGGTGTGGAAATAACCTCCCACAGCATAGGATAATCTTGCAAAGATTTAAATTGGCTTGGGCCGTTATAAATTAAGAAAAATTGTACCAATAACGGCGTACCAGTAAACAGTGTAATGTAGACCTTCACTGCTTGAGAGATCACTGGCGTTTTTAGCGACAAAATTAAGGTGAATAATATGGCTAACAGAAAAGCCACAATGAGTGCGCTAAACGTCAGAGACAAACTGGTTGGAAGTCCCGGTAATATTTTTAATATTAAATCTATCATTTCGATTCACCTCGCTCAAAGCGGGTGGTACGTAGCTCAATACGCTTTAGGACTAGCTGGCTGACTAACGTAATTGCAAGGTAAATCAAACCGACAATGGCATACCAAGTAAACGGTTCCTGAGTACGGTTAACGATGGTTTTAGTTTGTAACATCAAATCATTGACGCTGATGAGTGAAACTAATGCGGTGTCTTTCAATAATACCAGCCATTGGTTACCTAGCCCTGGAAGGGCATGGCGCCACATCTGTGGCATGATAAACCGAAAGAAGATCGTGCGCTTTGTTAAACCTAATGCAAAACCTGCTTCCCACTGACCATAAGGGACGGCTTTCAATGCGCCCCTAAGCGTTTGAGATGCATAGGATGCATATAATAAGGCTAGCGCAATAACACCACAAACAAATGGGGTATAGTCAAATTCGCCGCTATTAGCAAAGAAAATACTTGGGTCGATTTGGATGGTGGTTTGCCAAAAACCGAGGTTTAGTTCAAAACCATCACCGAGTAGATTGATGAATTGCAATGTACCGAAGTAGACAAATAAAACCACTAACAATTCAGGTAAACCGCGGATCAAAGTGACCCAGCAGGTCCCTAAAAAGGCAATTGGTTTAAAGCGGACAGACTCCCATGCAGTAAACAGCATGGCTAGAACCAAACCCAAAATCAGCGCAGAAACAGCAAGGCCGACGGTGATACCGGCGGCACTTGTTAAAAATAGAAAGTTGCTCATTAATTATATCGATTACTGTTGAAACCATTTTTTGTGGATAGCATCATAAGTGCCGTCTGCTTTAACTTCTGCTAAGGCTTTATTCATTTTATCCAGCAGCTCTTTATTTCCCTTACGAACGGCAATACCTAAACCAATACCGAAGTATTGTGGATCAGTGACTTTCTCGCCAACTGCACCTAAGTTTTCATTACCTTTCCCTTTTAACCACTCGTCAGCGACTGCGGTATCACCGAAAACGGCATCGATACGGCCATTTTGTAAGTCTAAAATAGCAGATTGGTAGTTATCATAAGGAACGGTTGTCATCCCTTTATGTTGTTCCATGATGTATTTTTGGTGAGTGGTTCCGTTTTGTACGCCAATTTTTTTATCTTTTAATTGGTCTATTGAGCTGATTTTTTCTTTAACGGCAATAAATTCCGCTGAGTTAGGGTAGTAAGTCTCAGTGAAATCTACTTGCTGTTGGCGCTCAGGGGTAATATCGATACCTGCCATTAATGCTTCAAAGCGACGGAATTTTAAGCTAGGAATTAAGCTGTCAAAAGATTGGTGAGTAAATGTACAGGTTGCATTCATTTTTTCACACATTGCATTGGCTAAATCAACGTCAAAGCCAACGATTTGGTTATTCTTATCGAACATTTCAAAAGGCGCGTAAGTCGCTTCTGTTGCAAAACGAATAGTTTCTTTTTCCGCAGCAGTTGCAGATAGGGTTACAGCGCCCAGCAGTGCAGCTAATATAATTTTTTTCATTGCTTAATCCTATATCTATTAGTGTGACAGATAATTTGCAAATGCTTCTGTTTGAGGTGCAGTGAAATGGCTTGCATCCCCTTGTTCTACTATATGGCCGTTTTCCATATACACGACACGGCTAGCGGTTTTTCGCGCAATTTCCACTTCGTGAGTAACGATGACTTGTGTAATCCCAGTTGCAGATAGTTCACGTATGATATCAACAACTTGAGCGGTGATTTCTGGGTCAAGTGCAGCGGTTGGTTCATCAAATAATAAAACTTTTGGTTCCATCATTAGCGCTCTTGCAATCGCAACACGCTGTTGCTGCCCACCTGATAAGTGTAATGGGTAGCGGTCAGCAAATTGCGACAACCGTAAGCGTTCTAATAGTTTAGAGGCTTTTGCTTGCGCTTCTTGTTTTGACAATTTTAATACGCGACAAGGTGCTTCAATTAAGTTGTCCATGACACTCAAATGAGGCCATAGATTATATTGTTGAAATACCATCCCCACATTTTGACGCAGCTCACGGATCGCTTTCGCATCTGGAGCGGAAGAAAAGTCAAATTGCTGACCCACAATGTTTAAGTGGCCTGAACGTGGCATTTCTAATAAATTGAGGACACGTAACAACGAGCTTTTACCTGCTCCGCTTGGCCCGAGTAATACCATAGTCTCACCAGCAGAACACTCTAGATTGATATCAAAGAGTGCCTGATGGGAACCATAGAAACAGTTGATGTTTTTTAATTGAATGCTCATGTGTACCAATAATATCTTATTTCACTACCCGCGATATTAATCCTATGAGCATATTTATGCAATAATTTCTGCATAAAAATTTGGTTTTTACGCTAAAATTAGTCTGATTTAACGGTCAGTTGGTCTGCTTGCTGTTCTTTAGCGAGTTGTTTATCTCGTTCAAAAGCCAGTTCACTGATGCGTTTTGCCATGCCTTTAAAAATAAATAAATGGGCAGGCATCATGGCAAACCAATAGAGTAGGCCGCAAAAGCCAGCTGGATGCCACCATGCCCGAACATCGATTGAACGGCGGTTCCCGCTATCATGAATAGTAAAAGTTAAGCGGCCAAGCCCTGGGGCTTTCATACCAAATAACAAGCTAAGTTGTTTATTTGGTTCAAGATTAATCACGCGCCAGCCATCAATTTCATCACCGAGTTGGAGCTCTTCACGGTCGGGGCGGCCGTACTTCACTTTATTCAGCATCATATCATCCATGATGGCACGGGTTTTCCACAGACCATTGGCATAGAAATAGCCGTTTTTTCCACCGATTTGTTGCACCGTATACCAGAGCGATTCTGAACTGGCTGTTGTTCCAAGGGTTGCTCCCGCTTGTTTTGGGTAATAGCCATAACCGGGGCGCCAGCGTTTTCTGACTTCTGGGTCATACCCCCAATCTGCGTTATCAACGGCATCGGCTTCTTCTGCTAAAGTCGTTCTAACGGCATCATCAAAAGAGACTAAGGTTTGTGGGATCAGCTCTCGTAACGCTTTATCATCTGCCGGAAGGTCGTGCTGCAAGCCTTGGATTAGCTCCTTAGCAATTGATGGGGGGACGGAGGTGATCAAGCTGATGAAATGCACCGAGATCATACTAATCGGGATCGGGATAGGAATAAGTAAACGACGTTTACCACTGACCTTAATAAAGCGCTTAAATAGCTCTTGATAGCTAATAAACTCAGGGCCACCCGCATCGAAAATTCGGTTCTCGGTTGTTGGTATTTTCGCCAATTGCGTTAAATAATATAAAATATTCGACAGGGCGATGGGGGATGATTTAGAACGAACCCAACGTGGCGGGGTTAAAATGGCTAAGTTGTAGACCATATCGCGCATAATTTCGAATGCGGCAGAACCAGAGCCAACGATAATAGATGAACGAATTTCGGTAACTGGGATTTGGCTTTCACGTAAAATATCGCCAGTTAAACGTCGTGCAATTAGATGTGGTGAATAGGTATGCCCATGTTGTAATGCACTAAGATAAATAACATGTTTAACGCTTGAACCTTCAAGGACTTGTTGCACGTTACGAGCGGCGGTGCGTTCACGCTCAACCAAATTGGCTTGGTCGGCCATGCTATGAACGAGGAAATAAACAATATCAATGTCTTGCATGACATCTTTTAATGTTTCAGGGTCATGGAGATCCACATAAATGCATTGGGTATCTTGCCAGCCTTGGGATAACATCCAATCAACACGGCGTGCGCCTGCTGTTACGTCATATCCTTGCTCAATAAGTTTAGGGATCAGATTTTGACCAATATAACCACTAGCGCCCAACACTAAAACACGTTGTTTATCTGTCATGTTAATTTCCTGTTTCACGCAAATTAACGGCTATTGTGACTGAAATTTTACCTATGTAAAGAAGGCCATGAGAATTGGCGTAATAAGACTAAGTACGAAGCCATGAACAATGGCCGCAGGGACAATTGAAACCCCACCGCTGCGTTGTAAAACAGGCAGTGTAAAATCCATTGACGTTGAACCACAAATGCCAAGAGCGGTTGAACGGTAACGATTAATAATAATTGGAATGAGCATGATTGCAGCAAGTTCCCTTGCTAAGTCATTGAAAAAAGCGGCGCTCCCCATGACTGGGCCATAAGCATCGGTGATGACAATTCCTGTTAATGAGTACCAGCCAAAGCCTGAGGCGACTGCTAACCCCATTTTAACTGGGAGACCGAGTAATAACGCGGCTAACGCACCGCCCGCGAGCGCACTGACCCCCATGACAAATGCAATGGTTGTTCCGCGTCGATTGATTAAGATCTGTTTAATACTCATTCCACTATTGCGTAATTGAATGCCAACAAGTAGCAACAGCAGCATTAATGCAGCCTGACTGCCTTTATCGGCATAGTGTAAGAAATTAAAACCCGTTAACCCAACGACAAAACCCAACAGTAACACCCCACAAAGTTGCAGAGACTCTAAAACCATTTTGATCCTAGATGGCGGCTTTTCTTGTTTGTGTTGTGGGATTTTCCAAGGGTCCAATTTATCAAGTAATAACAAAGAGATAACATTTAATGAAAATATACAGCCAAAAAAGGTAATGGCATAAATTAAAATAGAAATTAAGTGAATACTTAAGTTTTCAAGCAGTGCGAGAGTTATTCCCATTAGAAATAAAATAACATATACCATCGAGTTAAGTGATTGGTGTACTCGATGGAGAATTTGTTTATTTCTAATAGTAATAAGGTAACCAAGTGTTAATGGTAGCAGTATAATCAAAAGTCCTGAATACATGGCCGGATCCTTAAAGGTTAACCCATAGACTAGGTAACTATAAACAAAGAGTTATGCTTATCTTTTTTATTTAGGTTATCGAAGCATAAACCTGATATAGCGCCGAGTAAGAAAAGAATTTTTTGTGATAAAATTTTTTTATTGGCGTCTCAATGAAAAATAGGTCAAAAACACTAAAAATGAAAGTTTTCCTATTTTATAACACTGCCATTGGATGCTCAATATAGTTCTCTGTTTTGTTATGAATAATTTTTATTTAGCATATATTGTGATAGTAATGAATGTGGTTAATCGGTAAGCTTTGGTTATTATTCTTTTATATTTTCACTTGGCATAATCATTCAGTACGTAATGGTAACTGATGAAATTGAAGGGGGAATATAAATACTTCAAGGAGAGAGTAATATGTACCTGGAACGTGTGGAAATATACGGATTTAGAGGGATTAACCGGCTTTCTTTAGAACTAAATAATAGTACGGTTTTAGTCGGTGAGAATTCCTGGGGGAAATCGAGTTTACTTGACGCACTTGATCTTCTTCTTTCCCCTGAACATACAAATTACCAATTCAGCCTTCATGATTTTCACCACCCAGCAGGGAATGATGAATCGCGTTACCGCTCATTACAGATCGTTCTAAAATTTGGTGAGCGTCGAAAAGGGCGTCATCAATCATATCGTTTTCATAATCTTAGCTCTGTTTGGGTCGATAACGGAGATGGGCTTAAACATATTTTCTATCGTGTTAGTGCAGAGCTTAAAGATGATGGCACAATCGCCGTCGATAAAAACTTTTTAAACGCAGGCGGCAATAAGCTTTCTTTGGATAATGTAGGTAAATATATCAAAGAAATTATTCGGTTATATCCGGTTATTCGCCTACGAGATGCTCGATTCTTACACTCGCTTAACCCGGAAACGATTGTTTCAGGGCAAAAAGAGGTACGTGACTTATTTAATGCCCGTATTAAGGAACTAACCAGTGCATTGGTCAACAACCCTGAACGCTTAAGTGATGAAGACCTTGGTGATGGAATTGATGCGATGCAACAATTGCTTAGCCATTACTTTTCAGGGCAAAGTTCCCATATTATTCGTTCAGATAATTCAATTGTTAAAATAGAGCCACGTAAGCGCGGCTGGAAAGCGCTTGATAATATTAGTCGCTTAATTGCTAAACCAAACCAACGCAATATTCGATTAATTATTCTAGGAATGTTTTCTTCGTTATTACAATCAAAAGGTAATATTCACTTAGATAAGCATGCTCGGCCATTGATTATTGTTGAAGATCCAGAAACGCGTTTACATCCGATTATGCTCTCCATCGCATGGGGCTTATTTAGTTTATTTTCTCTGCAGCGGATTACCACAACGAACTCAGGAGAGCTGCTTTCATTAGCACCTCTGGAAGACTTGTGTCGTCTGGTTCGCAATACCAATAAAGTTTCAGCTTATCGTTTGAATGAAAATGATTTAAGTGCTGAAGAGTTACGTAAAATTTCTTTCCATATTCGCTTTAATCGCCCATCAGCCTTATTTGCTCGTTGTTGGTTATTAGTTGAAGGGGAAACGGAAATTTGGTTGATGAATGAGTTCTCACGTCAGTGTAACTATTACTTTGAAAGTGAAGGAATAAAAGTTATTGCATTTGCGCAAAGTGGCTTGAAGCCTTTGCTGAAGTTTGCCAATAAGATGGGAATTGAATGGCATGTTTTAACCGATGGTGATGAGGCTGGGCGTAAATATGCGGCAACTGCGACGCATTATGCTAACAAAATTGATTCCTCAAATAGGGATAGGCTAACGATGCTGCCAGCACCAGATATGGAACATTTCCTATATCGAGAAGGGTTTAGAAGCCTTTATCATGAAATTGCTGATATTCCAGATAATGCAAAGGTTTCAACTAGGCGGGTGATTATTAAGGCAATTTCTCGTACATCGAAACCGGATTTAGCGCTAGCCACTGTTAATAGAGCCGCAGAATTAGGGCCAGATAGTATCCCGCTGCAATTGAAAATTATGTTTTCTCGTGTGGCATGGTTGGCAAGAGGTAAAGCAAACTAATAGAGATATTGATAAATTTTACTCGTTGTTGATTGAGTATTGAAGAATGGCTATCTCATGTTGAATCAATTGATAACTTAAGTGATATATAATTTGATGATTGTTTTTTAGCTGGCAATAAATTGGGGATCCACCTCCTTTAACAAGTTGTCAGCAATTTTAGAGGGCAACGCCCTCTTTTTGTTCATAGGAAGCAAGAAAACATGAAGGCAAAGCCTAAAAAAAAGTGGCCGATTTACTTGGTAATCATTATGTTAGCCCTAGTCACCGCAGGGTTTCTTTTAAATCGTGAAAAAGAAGCGGTTTTCCAAACCGTAGATGTCATACGAGGCGATTTAGATAAACAAGTACTGGCAACGGGAAAACTCGATGCTGTACGTAAAGTCGATGTTGGGGCTCAGGTGAGTGGGCAGTTACAAACACTGTATGTTAAAGAGGGCGATTATGTTAAAAAAGGCGACTTATTAGCGGTTATTGACCCCAAAAAAGCCCAAAATGATGTTATTGAGTCAGAAGCAACAACACGTGAACTCGAAGCCAATTTATCATTAGCTCAAGCGGAGCTTCGCCTTGCTCAAGTGACTTATCAACGTCATTTAAGCCTAGCGAAACAGCAAGCAGTTTCTCAACAAGAACTTGATAAAGCTAGAACAGATGTGGAAGTAAAAAAAGCGCAAGTCGCCACTTATCAAGCTCAAATTAAGCGTAACCAAGCCACCCTTGATTCGGCAAAAACAAATCTAAAATATACGCAAATTACGGCTCCAATGGATGGCATCGTCACCTTTATTAAAACATTACAGGGGCAGACGGTTATTGCGGCTCAGGAAGCACCAACGATTTTAACGCTTGCGGATTTGGACACGATGCTAGTCAAAGCCGAAGTTTCTGAAGCCGATGTGATTTATTTACAACCGGGTCAAGATGCCTCTTTTACTGTTTTAGGGGCTCCAGATAAAAAATTTGCGGGGCAATTAAAAGATATTTTACCGACACCTGAAAAAATCAATGATGCCATTTTTTATTATGCGCGTTTTGAGGTACCCAACCCGCAACATTTATTGAAATTACAAATGACGGCTCAGGTCACTATTGAATTAGAATCACGTAAAAATGTGCTGTTACTACCGCTATCTGCATTAGGCAATGAGATCTCACCACAAACCTATGAAGTGGATATCCTTCAAGGCAATAAAGTCGAGAAAAAACAAGTTGAAATTGGTGGCCGAAACGATGTGTATGTGGAAATTATCAAGGGCCTAAATGAAGGTGACAAAGTGGTCATTGGGCACAGCGAGACGGAATACTAACTATGTCTGCGTTAATTGATCTTCAAGGGATCACTCGCCGCTATGGGGAAGGTGAAAACCAAGTTACGGTCTTAAAAAACGTTTCACTGCAAATTAATGCAGGTGAGATGGTGGCGATTATTGGCGCTTCGGGGTCAGGGAAATCTACACTCATGAATATTATTGGGTGCTTAGATAAACCAACAGAAGGGAATTATTGTATTGATGGCCAAAGCGTCGCAACGTTAGATAACGACCAATTGGCAGAACTGCGCCGTGAACATTTTGGTTTTATTTTTCAACGTTACCATTTATTAAACCATTTAAGTGCGGAACAAAATGTTGAGGTGCCTGCGGTATATGCAGGGGCCGGTAAAAACCAACGTCGCGAGCGAGCTGCTCAACTATTGCAGCGTTTAGGGCTCGGAGAGCGGGTTGATTACCGCCCAAGCCAGTTGTCTGGTGGGCAACAACAGCGCGTGAGTATTGCCCGGGCTCTAATGAATGGTGGGCAGATAATTCTAGCGGATGAGCCAACAGGAGCACTGGATAGCCATTCGGGAGAAGAGGTCATGAATATTTTAAAAGACCTTTGTGCCCAAGGACATACCGTAATTATTGTCACGCATGACCCTGAAATAGCTCAGCAAGCGGAACGTATCGTAGAAATTAAAGATGGCGAGATCTTGAATGACTCGGGTAGCAAAGCCACGACACGAACAAATTCATTACCAAAAGCTCCGGCAAGAAAACTTACATTAAACCAAATGTATGGTCGGTTTAGCGAAGCTTTGTTAATGGCTTGGCGTGCCATGGTTGTCAATAAAATGCGCACATTACTGACGATGCTTGGGATTATCATTGGTATTGCGTCGGTGGTATCAATAATGGTGATCGGTGATGCGGCGCAAGGTATGGTCCTTAATGATATTAAATCGATCGGAACCAATACCATTTCTATCTATCCAGGGAAAGATTTCGGTAGTGACGATGCGGAAAATAGGCAGTCATTGAAATCTTCGGACATTGACGCGATTGCTAAGCAGCCTTATGTCCACGCTGTCTCTGGGGAATTGAATAGCTCAACTCGGTTAAGAAAAGGCAATTTAGATGCATCAGCTCAACTTTTAGGTGTTGGGCGTGAGTATTTTAATGTTTATGCCTCGAAGTTTTCAGAAGGAATGGGGTTTACTCAAGATATGGCGGACAGGCGAGCCCAAGTGGTGGTGATTGATGCCAATACCAAACGCCGGTTTTTCCCTAAACAAGAACATATTATTGGCGAAACTTTGCTCATTGGTAATATGCCTGCAACGGTTATCGGTGTGCTTGAAGAGAAAAAATCTGCTTTTGGCTCTAATAAGTCATTATCCATTTGGTTACCAGATACCACGGTAAATAGTAAAGTGCTTAATCGGCCCTATTACGACAGTATTACTGTACGGGTTAAAGACGGTTATGACGCTAAAACTGCGGAGCAGCAACTGATCCGTTTACTGACATTACGCCACGGTAAACAAGATATTTTCACCTATAACCTCGATACCTTTATTAAAACGGCAGAGAAAACAACCCAAACAATGCAGTTATTTCTCACACTAGTGGCCGTTATTTCATTAGTGGTCGGAGGAATTGGTGTGATGAATATTATGTTAGTTTCCGTTACTGAAAGAACGCGAGAAATTGGTATTCGAATGGCAGTAGGTGCTAGAACTAGCGATGTGATGCAGCAATTTCTCATCGAAGCCGTGCTGGTATGTTTGATGGGAGGGCTAATGGGGATTGGACTATCGTACGGGATTAGCTTATTGGCTCAAATGGCGTTACCGGGCTGGACATTTTCTTTTGATCCTGTGGCGTTAGTCAGTGCCTTTGTTTGTTCAACGGCCATTGGTATTATTTTTGGTTTTTTACCTGCTCGAAATGCGGCTCGCTTGAACCCAATTGATGCGTTGGCGAGGGAATAAATTGTACATATAAAGTACTCCATGCACATTTATCAAAATAGTGCATGGAGTATTATTTATATATTATTTCAGTACTTTAAGCAATGCTTGCATATATCCCATCGCATAGGCCATACCTGCGTGCCATGGGGCACCACATGACATTTGTGGCGTATGGTCAGGGATTAATACACCGGTATAATTATTTTCTTTTAATATTGTTAATACCTTCAACATATCAATATCGCCTTCATCAATGAAGGTTTCATGATAGTGTGGCACTTTACCTTTGACGTTCCTAAAATGGACGTATGCCATCGCATCTTGACTTGCATATTGTTGCACGGCTTCGTAAACGTTACCCTCAGACATTTCAGCGATGGTTCCAAGACAAAACTCTAGCGCATTTGATTTGCTTGGTTTTATATCTAATAATTTTTGATATAAGTGGGGTTGATTGACGAGCCTTGGCTGGCCTCTGACAAACTCTAGTGGAGGATCATCTGGGTGAGCAGCTAGGCGAACGCCTGCTTCTTCAGCGACAGGGATAATATGGTTTAAGAACCAAGTTAACCTTTCCCAGAGTTGCTCTGTTGTTGTTTCAGGGCGGTAACCATCACTATGGTTATTGATTTTCATATTCCATGCCATATTATCTGGCATTGGCTCTAGAATGTCTTCGTTGATGCCAGATAAACCAACAGTTTGAGCTCCTCCCCGTGCTTTATTTTCGATAACTCGTCCTGCGACTCCTGCCAAACTGAAATTATATCCAAAGACAGGAATACCTGCTTTCCCTACATTTCTAATAATGTTTTTGACGACTTCAAGCTGTTCTAATTTTTTAGGGCCGTCGAACAAAATATCATCCCAATGGCAAGGGTCAAAATTTTCAATTGCATAAAATGTTAAGCCAAACTTTTGCATCTGATCACGGATTTTTACTAACTCATCTACAGTCCAGACGTCTCCAATAGCTGTTCCCCAGCCATCATTATCACCGATTGGCTGGTCACTGCGTGAAAATCGTTCATTACTGTTAAAGTAGTCGACCATATGAACAACGATATGAGTTGCTCCACATTGTTTTGCAAAAGCATAATGTTCATCATTAAGCATATGTCGATATAAACCAAATCCTAGTTTCATAATTATTAACCTTTTAATTTGAAAGTTTCTTAGTTAGTGAGATTTAGTGGTTTTACATATAATGCGACACTGATTGCGCCAACAATACCTATTCCTCCTGCCACAAAAAATGCGATGCTATACATTCCAGACCATTCAATGATATAACCTGTAATTATTGGGCCTAAAATACCGGCGATATTTGCCATTGCGTGCACAAATCCACCAACTGCACCAATATTATTTTTTGCAACGGTATCTTGTAGGATTGCCCAATAGGTTGTAGCAGATAAATATAAGAAGAATATTCCGAATGCCATGAGTGCTACAGCACTTTCAACACTAGTTACATTACCGACAAGAAAGACAAGGATTGCAGATATTCCTAGACAACTAACCAATACAATTTTTCTAGAGAATAATGGTCTATTTGTTTTCTTTAAAACAAAGTCACAAAGTATCCCACCTAAAGCCATTCCAATAGCACCTAATAGCCAAGGTATAATACTCACTATACTCATATCTTTTATACTGAGATTTTGAACGTTAGATAAGTAACTTGGAAACCATGATAGAAAGAAAAACAAAATGTAATTTAGACTAAAGAATGCAAGCGTTGTTGCTAATATAGTCGGGCTCTTTATATAAAAAGATAATGGTTTCGAAATCGTACTTGTATTTTTTGATTCTACATTATTATCGTCAGATAAAATATATTCTAATTCCTCTTTAGATATTTTCTTATGTTGTTCTGGCTTGTCTTTAGCAATTTTTAACCATCCAAGTAGCCATATAAAACCTATTGCAGCCAGTATAAAGAATGCAACTCGCCAACCAGTTGTAATTATTAATATTCCCATTATAGGGCCTGCAATAGCGCCGCCTATCGGGTTACCTGCAGTTGCTACACCTATAGCAGTGGCAACTTCTTTTTTGGGGAACCAGTTATTAACCATTTTATTGAGTGTTGCTGCAAAGGGGCCTTCAGCTGCACCAAATAAAGTACGGATAATAAGCATAGAAATAAAACCAATTGTTACCCCGATCATGCCGCAAAAGATAGACCAAAGAGCCATACTTACGGCAAAAACTTTTTTAGGACCATATTTATCTGATGCATATCCACCAATGAAATTAAATAAAGCATACCCAATAGAAAAACTACTGAAAAGTATGCCCATTTCACTTGGTGTTAAGTTTAAATCTTTAGAAAATACAGGGGCTGCGATAGCAAATGCAGAGCGATCCATATAGTTTATCATCCCTCCAAGAGAAATGAATAAAACTAAATTCCATCTTATTTTTTTAAACATAAATCACCTTTGATATAATGATATGTTTATTATTTAATTTAATAAGACATATCTATTTTTATGTTTATCACATGACACCAAATTTATTATATGCTTCTACAGCACCCATTCCATTTGCTATTTCTTTTTGTACTTTATTCTCCATTTTTTGTTTTTCAAATGCATTCTCAATAACGTAAGACTCTACACTTTTAGGAATAATTAATACGCCTTCTTCATCAGCAACAATTAAATCACCTGGTTCAATTAAAATATTATTAATTTTGATTGGAACTCGATAGTCTAATACTTTCCCTCTTATTTTTTGATCCTGTGCATAGCTACCTAATGAAAATACAGGGAAATCAAGTTCTAGTATTTCTCTTTTATCTCTCGAATAGCCGTAAATAATAGCGCCCGCAGCGTTAAGTTTTTTAGCTCTTGTCGTCATTAATCCACCCCACAGGGCGTAGTTATGCGAGGAACCTGAAGCGATATAAACTTCACCTTCTTTTAAATTATCTAATGCTTCAAACATAATTCCGAAATCTTTATTTCCTAATGGTCCATTAGATGTAACATCAGGTGGCAACATATAGTCCGCTTCTAGTACAGGCATTGCTCGACCTACAATCTTCATATCCTCAGTCAACGGTTTGAGGATAGGAGGCAAAAACTGATGGTGTAATCCAATTTCATCTAGGATATCGCCTAAAAGAGCTACGGGTAATTCTTTCTTAATCTTATTAAACAAATCATTATCTTTATTCATCTTATATTCCTATATTCACGATCCTAATCTTCCTGTTTGGCTGTCAACCTGTCATACAAGCTAACAGTCTAGCCTTAATATTAAAAGAGGGTTAATATAGGAATTGTGATATGACTCTAGTTTTATTATTGCTTCAATCACAGGAAGATTATTTTTTTGATTTTAAATCAAATGGATATTGCTAATTTTGGGGGTTAGATTGCATCCTTTAATTGAAAAACAAACACTTTCAGAACAAGTTAGAAGCTATGTTCTATCTTTAATTTCTCAATCAAATCTAAATCCAGGTGATGAAATACCGAGTGAAAAAGAGATTATTGAACGTTTAGGGGTTAGCAGGGGCGTGGTTCGCGAGGCTTTTCAGAGTCTTTCTATATTAGGTATTTTAGATATCAGTAGCGGTAAAAAACCGAAAATACAAAGGCTTAACTCAAATCCATTAGAAACTATTTTTAATCATGCTATTGTGACTCAACAAGTTAATTACCAGCAAATTTTAGGCCTTCGACGTGCGATTGAAGTTGATTCTGCAGTATTGGCAGCTATGCATGGAAATAAAAATGATTATATCAAGTTAAGACAAATTGCAGATAAAATGCAGAAATCCCTTCTAATTTCTAATGACTGGGATTTATTCATCGAGAGCGATATTGATTTTCACTTAACATTAGCTGAAATGTCGCAAAATCCTCTGTATGCATTGATGTTAAAAGCATTAAGAGGCGCATTAGGAGGCTCTATTTCAGCCGGTTTATTGAACCAAAACAATCAAGATGAACATAAAAAAATTATTGATATTCATTTTGATATTTTAGAATCAATTGAAAAGCAAGATTTTGTGGAGACTGGGTTAAAAATGGATACTCACTTTAAATTAACCATGGACAGTTTTTAGAACAGCCACCCATAATAATTTTTCTCAGTGAGATGTTTGAGTGGCGAAGGATAAACTAAATTCCTTCGCTCTATTTTTTGTGTTAATCAGTTTTGCGAACAACGATAAATGTATATGCATGTATCGTAATAAATTTAGGTTAAATTCAGTCCCATTTTTTGGAACTGAGTTCCTCAATTAAATTCTGCTAATTAAATGCGTTATTTTTAACTCCTTAATTTTCTAATAATATTTTTTTTAATCTATATATTCCCTCGTTTCTTAAAATATTTCATAATAAAAAACTGTCTGAAAAGATAAATTCTGCTTGCGAATTGGTATCGATCATAGATATGATTTGCCCTGTAGAATAAATGAAACCCGGTTCCATATAATGGAACTTATAATAAAGCCAGTAAAAAACTAAGCAAAGACAACCACACAGCAGGTGCGATATGGCGAATAAAGCAGGTGAAGATTATTCTTTGGCTCGAGTACCCCAAAGTGCTCGTAGGCCGTTCTATGAAGTGTTAATTCTACGAATTGGTGCGCTAGCTTGTGTTTCTCAAGTGATGTTAGGTGCGGCTCTTGGTTATGGGTTAACTTTTTGGCAGGCGTTTTGGGCAACAATGCTTGGCTCTGTAATTTTACAGGTTGTCAGCTGGGGGCTTGGAGCAGCTGCATGCCGTGAAGGAATGTCGATTAGCCTACTGTCTCGGTGGGCGGGTTTTGGTAAGTTAGGCTCAGCTCTTATTGGTGGCGCGATTGCTATCTCCTTAATGGGCTGGTTTGGCGTCCAAAATGGTTTCTTTGCGGATGGTATGTATAAAGCGACTAATGTGCTAACACCAGGGACTTGGTCACTTATTACAGGTATTGCGGTGACGGTTATAACAGTATATGGGTATCGATTTTTATCTATTACTGCCAATATCTCAACGCCGCTATTTTTATTTGCGTTAGGCTGGGCGACATATAATTTATTATCAGGTCAAGATATTGGTACGCTTATCAATGACACTGAACCCGCCGGGCCATTAATGACTATGCCTGCGGCCATCACAATGGTTGCTGGTGGTTTTATTATTGCAGCAGTAACAACACCTGATATCAGCCGCTTTATGAAAGGGCCTAAAGATGTGTTTTGGATGACGCTCATCGGCACATTTTTCGGTGAGCTACTGGTCAATATGATAGCGGTACTGATGGCGCTGTCATTACGTACAAGCCAAGTATTTGATTTAATGATGGCGCTGACAGGCCTATTAGGTGCATCGATTGTTATCTTCTCAACAATAAAAATGAATGATATCAATCTGTATTCATCATCGTTAGGTTTTTCAACACTGTTAAATGCCATATTTAATAAGCATTTTGACCGCCGTTATTTAACGTGGGTGATTGGTATTTTTGGGACTATCGCTTCAATGTTAGGGATCTTAGATAACTTTATTGGTTTCTTAATTTACTTAGGAATAGCCATTCCGCCTGTCGCAGGGATCATGGTTGTTGACTATTATTTGTTGAAGCGTGACCGCAAAGAGCTAGATATCACTC
Organism: Providencia sp. M-27; assembly: GCF_011077905.1. NCBI lineage: Bacteria > Pseudomonadati > Pseudomonadota > Gammaproteobacteria > Enterobacterales > Morganellaceae > Providencia > Providencia sp. M-27. The sequence continues at coordinate 236,877 of NZ_JAALBT010000006.1, forward strand.
GAGAACAAGGCATATTACCACCCAGCTGTGAAGCATATAACCCAGTAACACTTGTGGTATGGGTGATCGCAGTACTGGTTGGGTGGGGGACATCAGAATTAGGTCCACTACACGCTGACTATGGCATTCCTGCGCTTAACTCTTTAATTACTGGTGCTGTCGCTTATTGGATCGGAATGCGCTGGCAGGCGAAAGCGAAAGGTGTTGAAACGGTACACTTTCGCAAAGTGTCTCATTTAGATTAAGGATTAAACCATGTCAGGTACAAAAGTTAAAGTTGCTCTGGCTCAGTTTGATTCAGAACTTGGCAATAAAACTAATAACTTACAACGTATGGCACAATTGTGCCAACAAGCCGCGGATTCAGGAGCAAAATTGATTTGTTTCCCTGAACTGGCGACAACGGGTTACCGTGGTGACTTATTGACTACCAAGCTGTGGGATTTAAGCGATTCCATCGGAAGTGAAACTTATACGCTATTTAGCGAACTTGCTACTCGTTTAAATATCACTATTGTTAGCGGTTTTGTTGAACGCGGTGAATATTTAGGTGATATCTATAACTCTGTCGGTGTTTGGAACCCGGGGTGTGATGGTATTAGTGGCGTTTTTCGTAAAGTTCATGCCTTTGGTATAGAGAAACAGTGGTTTGGACGAGGTGATAGTTTTCCGGTGTTTGAAACCCCCATTGGTAAAATCGGTGTCATGATTTGTTATGACATGGGGTTTCCTGAAGTCGCACGAATTTTAACATTACAAGGCGCGGAATTATTATTAGCGCCTTCAGCTTGGTGCGTTCAAGACCGAGATGTCTGGGATATTAACAGCGCCTGTCGAGCATTAGAAAATGGAACTCACTTACTTGCGGTGAACCGTTGGGGCCATGAAGAAGATCTGCATTTATTTGGTGGTAGCAAGGTTTTAGGTCCTCGCGGCCAAGTACTTTGTGAAGCGGGCTGTGAAGGTGAGGAGCTATTAATTGGTGAGGTTGATTTTTTAAACCAAGCCCATACACGCTTAAATGTGCCTTATCTAAGAGACAGAAAGCCACAAAGTTATAGTGTATTAACCCAAGGTTCAGGGTCATGAGTATTTTATCTAGCGTTGTTGATGTTTACCAACTGTTCCTGCGTTCAGGGAACGAACTGACTGTGACAACGTTAGTTAATGAGTTAGGTATGCCTAAAAGTTCAGCCTCCCGTCTTTTAAAGCAAATGGCTGAACTCGGATTGCTTGAAAAGAAAAACAATGCACCTATATATCGACCGGGTTTGTTGATTATGGAATTAGCGCATCGGGCTAGAGGGATGAATCCATTAATCGATATGATGCTTGAAGCACTTGATGAACTTGCGAAAGATAGCGGGTTTACCAGTTATGTATCAGCACTTGATGATGATATGGTTCGTGTCGTTCATGCGCGCTTTGGCAATAGCATGTTACAAGTGATCACTCAGCCGGGTACGCGGTTGCCCATACTGGGGACTTCAACGGGACGTGCGTTATTAGCAAGGTTACCGCTAAATGAGCGGTCAAAAATCATCGGCCGCGAACTAAAAGAAGAGCAAGAGCAGGCTAAATTAGTTGAGCGTTTGGACATAGTGGCTGAGCGTGGCTGGGAATTTTCGATGGATGAATCTGTTGCTGGCGTCGCGTCAATATCAAGTACAGTTTTCGACCCAGCGCAAAATACGTTATATGCCCTGTGCTTAAGTTTACCTGCAACACAAATGAATGATGAGGTTATGGCACAGTTATCCATGAGTCTTTGCCATAAAGCTGCTTATCTTGGTTGTATGGTGGGTGACCCGTATTGGTTACAAAAAAGCATAAATAAGTCATGAGTTTATTTTGTTCATAAAAGTAAACAGTAGTAAGAAGTAGGTAGTAGCAGTAAGTAGTAAATTATAAATATTTATATTGTTAGTATTTTAAGTGCGTGAATACGCCTTCATCAGGAAAAATGAGACCTCAATTACGTGAGGTTTCATCTAGAGCGAAATGAGGTTAACTCATTATTTTAGGCGAGTTAACCTCAAAGTAGCTCTTCACTCCCATAAAAAAAATTAAAGGAAGTACAATGAGTCTAAAACAAACTCTTTGCGTATATGAGCTAATCGATTGCGCTAGTGTTAAAGGTGAAGACATTGTTGCATTGTTCCAAGATTTCTCACACATTGAAGTTATGTCTAAAACGGTTAAGGATCACAAAGGACAAAGCGATTTTGTTCGCATTCTTATTCCTGGAACACAAGGTAAATCACAGCATAAAGATGCGCCAACACTGGGGATCATCGGGCGTTTAGGTGGAATAGGTGCTAGGCCTTCTCGAATCGGTGTTGTGTCTGATGCAGATGGCGCAATTGCCGCACTTGCAGCAGCGCTTAAACTGGCACAAATGCATGAGAAGGGCGACCGATTACTCGGCGATGTCGTGATCACAACCCATATTTGCCCAAATGCACCAACACGTCCACATACACCTGTTGATTTCATGGACTCCCCCCTTGAAGATGCCACGATGAATCAACATGAGGCGATCCCAGAAGCGGATGCTATTTTGTCCGTAGATACCACAAAGGGAAATCGCTTACTCAATCATAAAGGGTATGCACTGTCTCCTACAGTAAAAAATGGTTGTATTTTACCCGTATCAGAGGATTTAATTCGTTTGATGGAGTGGAGTAGTGGCCAAAAAGCGGTGACATTCCCACTATCAATTCAAGACATCACGCCATATGGCAATGGCCTACATCATATCAACAGTATATTGCAACCTGCGGTATCAACATCTGCACCAGTGGTTGGTGTCGCTATTTGCTCAGAGACTGTGGTGCCAGGTTGCTCTACAGGAGCTAGCCATGAGGTTGATATTGCGGCTACAGTAAAATTTATGATAGAAGTTGCGAAAGAGTTTACAGCGAATCAGTGTGCATTTTATGATGTTGAACAATATGCATTATTAACTGCACTGTATGGTGATATGTGTCATCTGCAAACAGCGGGTAATCGTACTTAGTCATTTCAGAGAATAGCCACAGTTAATTATTAGCCTCATCAATGTAATTGAAATAATTAACTGTGCTCTATTGAGTAAAGCTTAGCTCGATTCGCTGTTATTAGCGGAATTGTCTTCAGCTTCAATAGGGATGATAAGCTCAGCGTGGTTGCCTTTTGGCCCAATGGTTAAACTGAACTGAACTTTCTGGCCCGCTTTTAGTGTCCTGTAACCGTCCATTTGGATACAGGAATAATGTGCAAAAATATCTTCTCCGCCATCAGCTGGGCAAATAAAGCCAAAGCCTTTTGCGTTATTGAACCACTTAACGATACCTGTCTCCATATTTCATCCTTCAAATTTACCAATATTTGCGTTTAGAGCTATGTATAAAAAACATACACCGAATAAGTATAAATACCGTGTTATTTGTTTACAAAATATACTGTAATAAATTGCCTTCTAAGGTCAAGAGGTGAGGCTCAGGAATTAGTGGAAAGTGTTCAGAATTCGCTAATCAATCGCGCTCATTTTTTGTAATATTTGATATGGTTCACAGATTGCTAACCATGGAAGCAAAGATGATTCCCATGCTACACTGTCATTTAATGCAATATAAACAAAAAATATCATAGTGACTAAATGGTATAGTTTTACGATGTTATCAATATGATTGATAGAAATCGTTGATAATAAAGACTATGCTTAAATTGAAGTTAAACACTGAGCAAGCAAGTAATGAGTGATTTTCTGGGCACATTTAAAACTGACGTCATTTTTAAAGATGAAATAGATCAAACCTTACAGCCACCATCGATGTATAAGGTGCTATTAAATAATGACGATTATACTCCGATGGATTTTGTTGTCGAAGTGTTACAAAAATACTTTTCTTTTGATGAAGAACGCGCTACACAGATAATGTTAGATGTCCATATTCAAGGAAAGGGAGTTTGTGGAATTTTTACTGCAGAGGTTGCTGAAACTAAGGCGGCACAAGTCAATACTTTTGCTCGTGAACATGAGTACCCTTTGCTTTGCACTATAGAGAAAGTCTAATTTGGCTTAATATCAATTTTGGGAGGTGCTTATGCTCAATCAAGAACTGGAGCTTAGTTTAAACGTAGCTTTTACGAAAGCGAAAGACAGTCGCCATGAGTTTATGACTGTAGAGCACCTATTGCTAGCGTTACTGAGTAATATCTCTGCTCGCGAAGCTTTAGATGCTTGTAAGGTTGATCTTGTTGCATTACGTCAAGAACTTGAACACTTCATCGCGCAAACTACACCTTTGTTACCCGAAAATGATAGCAGAGACACCCAGCCTACGTTGAGTTTTCAGCGTGTATTACAGCGTGCTGTTTTTCATGTGCAATCATCTGGGCGCAACGAAGTCAGTGGTGCAAATGTATTAGTGGCGATTTTTAGTGAGCAAGAGTCCCAAGCTGCGTACTTATTACGTAAGCATGATGTTAGCCGCTTAGATGTGGTTAATTATATTTCTCATGGCACGATAAAAGGCGAAGAGTCGTCATCAGAACAAGATATCTCTTCTAATAGCGTGCAGAATGAAGAGCAGCCGGTCTCAGAAGACCATATGGACAACTTTACGAGCAACCTGAACCAACAGGCCAAGAAAGGGAATATCGACCCACTGGTAGGGCGTCAGGCCGAATTAGAGCGTACTATTCAAGTATTGTGTCGCCGTCGTAAAAATAACCCATTATTAGTTGGCGAGTCTGGTGTCGGTAAAACCGCTATTGCTGAAGGGCTAGCGTGGCGTATTGAGCAAGATGATGTACCTGACGTCATGAAAGGTTGCACAATTTATTCATTAGATATTGGTTCATTACTGGCAGGAACCAAATACCGTGGTGACTTTGAGAAACGCTTCAAAGCATTACTGAAAATGTTGGAAAAAGATCCAAAAAGTATTTTATTTATTGATGAAATACACACGATTATCGGTGCAGGAGCAGCATCTGGTGGGCAAGTTGACGCGGCTAACTTAATTAAGCCGTTGCTATCAAGTGGCCGAATTCGTGTTATTGGTTCTACAACATACCAAGAATTTGGCAGTATTTTTGAGAAAGACAGAGCTTTGGCGCGTCGTTTCCAGAAAATTGATATTGTAGAGCCAACTCCAGAAGAAACAATTCGCATCATAAATGGGCTAAAACCTAAATATGAAGCGCATCATGATGTTCGTTATACCGCAAAAGCAATTCAAGCCGCGGTGGATTTATCGATTAAATATATCACTGATAGGCATTTGCCAGATAAAGCCATCGACGTGATTGATGAAGCAGGGGCGCGAACGCGACTGGTTGCACCAAGTAAACGTAAAAAAACCATTGGTGTACCTGAAATTGAAACTGTCGTGGCACGCATTGCCCGCATCCCTGAAAAAACCGTTTCCTCCAGTGATAAAGACAAACTCAAGACACTTGATTCACGTTTGAAAATGTTAGTTTTTGGACAAGATAAAGCGATAAATTCGTTGTCTGAAGCAATCAAAATGAATCGCGCAGGCTTAGGGTTAGAAAATAAACCAGTGGGCTCTTTCTTATTTGCTGGGCCGACGGGGGTGGGTAAAACGGAAGTCACGGTCCAGTTAGCTAAAGCACTGGATATTAAACTATTACGTTTTGATATGTCTGAGTATATGGAACGCCATACTGTTAGCCGTTTAATTGGTGCTCCTCCTGGCTATGTTGGCTTTGATCAAGGTGGCTTACTGACGGATGCAGTTATTAAACATCCGCACTCAGTGGTATTGCTAGATGAAATCGAAAAAGCCCATCCTGATGTGTTTAATATCCTCTTACAGGTCATGGACCATGGTACTTTAACGGATAACAACGGTCGTAAGGCTGATTTCCGTAATGTTGTAGTGGTAATGACAACCAACGCAGGGGTACAAGAAACTCAGCGTCGTTCTATTGGTTTTGCAGAGCAAGATAATAGCACTGATGCGATGTCTGAGATCAAAAAGGCGTTCTCACCAGAGTTTCGCAACCGCCTTGATGGTATCATTTGGTTTAACTCATTAACTCCAGAAATTATTACGCAGGTCGTTGATAAATTTATAGTGGAATTACAAGTTCAACTTGATGAGAAGGGCGTCTCAATTGAAGTCAGCGCTGCGGCTCGCCGTTGGTTATGTGAAAAAGGCTATGATAAAGCGATGGGTGCCCGACCTATGGCTCGCACCATTCAGGACAACCTGAAAAAACCATTAGCAAACGAGCTGCTATTTGGTTCATTAACGAATGGTGGCTCTGTAAGTATCGGGCTTGATGAAAAAAGTAACACACTGACATACAGCTTCAGTAGCGTGCACAAGGCCTCTCCGGAGGATGCGGTATTCTGACGAATAGACCACAGGTGTATTAATGCACCTGTGGTTGTCAGGCCTTGCCTGAAGAGAATATCAACGGCTACGGAAAATGATTCGGCCTTTGCTCAGGTCATAAGGTGTTAACTCTACAGTTACCTTGTCGCCTGTCAGGATGCGGATATAGTTTTTACGCATTTTTCCAGAAATATGAGCAGTCACCACGTGACCGTTTTCCAGTTCAACACGGAACATTGTGTTTGGCAGGGTATCTAACACAGTGCCCTGCATTTCAATATTGTCTTCTTTGGCCATCTAATCCTCTAAGTTTAATAACCTGATTTTTAACGGGCAAGATAATGCCCAAAAACCCACACTAAGTAAAGAAATGTCGCATTTTAACGCGATCTTTATTTTTACATGAGGGTATAAATTTACTATAAAACCAAAATTCGTTACTCGAAAATTGGCGGTATTTCAATCGATTGCGGTAACCAGCAGGCGGGGTCAATCGCTTTGTCACGCCACCGGTAAAGAATATGTAAAAAATCCCTACGGGATATCTCTTTTGCGCCCATTGAGGCAGTATGGTGGTTAAGTACCTGACAATCAAAAAGCTGCCCATTATAGCGCAAAAAATGAAAATAGAATGTAATAAAAGCAAATTTGGATGCATCATTCATTCTGCTAAACATGGATTCCCCACAAAATAGGTGCCCCATGTTCACGCCATACAGGCCTCCAACGAGTTTATCGCCATACCAAGCTTCAATGGAATGCGCCATCCCCGCTTGGTGTAATGCCAAATAACCTGCTTGCACTTCGGGTAAAATCCAAGTGCCCTCTTGACGTATAGAGCAAGCTGCAATAACTTGCTCGAAAGCATGGTTAATAGTAATGCGATAAGTCTGCTTTTTTAATGCTTTTTTCATTGACCGGCTAATATGTAATTCACCAACCATGAGTACGGCTCTAGGGTCTGGAGACCACCATAAAGGCATCTCTCCAGGATTAAACCAAGGAAAGATACCATCATAATAGGCAGCTTGCAGCCTTTTTGATGAAAGATCTCCACCAATCGCTAATAAGCCATTGGGTTCCCGCATCGCTTCAGACACGGGAGGAAACAAATAGGAGTCATCATCTAATTGGTACATATATGCCTCAGAGCGGTTGCTGTGCCCAGTGGCGCTGGCGGAACTGATAATATTGGCCTTGCATACTCAACAGCGCTTGATGGGTACCTTGTTCGATGATTTTACCATTATCCATCACACAAATGTTATCCATTTCCTCTAAGCCTTGCATACGGTGAGTAATGACAATTAATGTCTTATCAGCACATTTTTCCTTGAGCAGCGCTAAAATCTGCTGTTCAGTATGCGCATCAAGCCCTTCCGTTGGCTCATCCATAAGAATTAATGGTGTGTTATGTAACAACGCACGGGCAATGCCTAAGCGGCGTTGTTCCCCGCCAGAAAGTTGTCTACCGCCTTCACCCATCCACGCATTAAGCTTTAATTCGTTTTCTAATAAATTACCTAATCCAACTTGCTGTAATACTTCGTTTAATTCGATATCAGAGGCTTGTTCATTGGCGAGCAATAGATTATTGCGCAATGTATCACTAAAGACATGAACCCGTTGTGGCACAACAGACATTATATTGCGTAACGATTTTTCGCTAAATTCGTTAATAGGCGTGCCATTTAAGTAAATGGTTCCGCTATCAACATCCCAAGCCCGGGTTAATAACTGCAGAAGAGTGGATTTACCACAACCTGTTTTGCCTAATAAAGCAAGGTGTTGGCCTTTATTCAACGTTAAAGACACATTGTGAAGAACAGCAAATGGCTGTTCTGGATAGGTAAATGAAATATTATCGACAGTCAGATTTTCTAATGTTGTGATTGAAGGGCTTTCACTTGGGAAAGTGACCTCTGGTTTCGCGGTCATTAATTGGGAAACGCGAGTAGCAGATGCAATCACTTGACCCATATGTTGGAAGGCAACAGCAACAGGGCCTAATGCTTCGAAAGCCGCTAGCGCACAGAACACAAATAAAGCAATCAGTGCTCCCGGTTTTGTGTCGCCCCCTACATGGTCGGCAGCCATCCAAAGAAGTAGTGTTGCTGTAACACCAGAGGCAAATAAAATAATGGCTTGAGATAACCCAGTGAGGGCCGCTTGCTGTTGTTGGCGCACTTGCCACTTATTTTCGATATTAAGCAAGTTTTGGCGAAAACGTTCAGTGGCACCAAATAATGTTAACTCAGCTTGCCCTTGCAGTGCTGAGGTTAAAATAGTGCGATAACTTCCACGTAATTCGGTTAGCTCACGGCCAATGGGCTTTCCTGCACGATAAAATATAAATGGCATCGTAAATAGCAAGAACAACATGATGCCACCCAGAGTCCAAGCAAGACGTGGGTCGAGGTAACTTAAACCAAAAATAAGGACAAAGGTAACAAAAAATGCCGTAATGATCGGCGATAAAACCCGCAAATAGAGGTGATCTAGGGTCTCTACGTCAGCGACCAGACGATTGAGTAACTCCCCTTGGCGAAAACGGCTGATCCCCCCCGGCGAAAGGGGCAATACTTTACTAAAAGCAAAAACTCGTAAATGAGCAAGTACCTTAAAGGTCGCATCGTGGCTAACGAAGCGTTCTCCATAACGGCCTGCGGTACGAAAAATTGCAGCACCACGGACACCCGCAGCGGGTAACATGTAATTAAAATAATAAAGACCCGGAAACCCCGCAATTGCGGTTCCAGCTAAAAACCAACCGGAAAGGGTAAGTAAACCAATACTCGCCAGCAAGGTCACAATTGCTAATATGATGCCTAACGTAATTAAAAACCAATGGCGGCGGTAAAGGGCTAAGAAAGGTAATAAAATTTTCATTATCAAAGCTCCTCACTGCGATGGGCAAGTAACTGGGCAAAAGCGCCTTCTGACTGACTCAATTGTGTGTAATTACCTTGCTGAATGATTTGCCCATTAGCCATTACCCAAATTTGGTCGTAATCCAGGGTTTCTTCCAGTAAATGGGTGACTAAGAGGGTCGTTTGCTGGCTTGATAGCTGGTTAAGTGTCTGCATGACACGTTGCTCACTGTGGGAGTCTAGGCTTGCAGCGGGCTCATCTAAAAGTAGCATACGAGATGGTTTCAACAGGGTCCGAGCAACGGCAACTCGCTGAGCTTGGCCGACCGAAAGACGGGCAGCATAGTCACCGAGTTTGGTATTTAGGCCGTCAGGTAAATGAGCTAAGAATTCGGAAACATAGGCATTATCAATAGCCTGTTTAATTTCTGCTTCTGTAGCATTTGGCTTGCCTAAACAGATATTTTCAATCAATGTTTGCTCTGGAAGGTGGGGGTTTTGCCCAACCCAACCCAGTAACTCACGCCATTTGTCAGGGCATAATTCGCGAAGTTCAACGCCATTTATGGTGATGGAGCCGCGATAAGGTAGAAAGCCTAACAATAAATTCAGTAATGAGCTTTTCCCTGCACCACTTTGACCGACAATAGCAATACGTTGTTGTGGCTCAATATTGAAATCTAATGGCCCTGCAAGGCGCACGCCATCATGGGATAAAATTTCTAATTGTTTAGCCTGAATATAGATAGCTTCATTACTCAGTGTTTGGGTGCCTTGTTGAGCTTTTTTTTCCCCCTCACTGTTTAATAGCGTTTCGAGTGTTTCAGCGGCACCAACAGCTTGTGCTTTAGCGTGGTAGTATGTGCCAAGGTCACGTAACGGTTGGAAAAACTCTGGAGAAAGTATCAAAGCAAGGAAACCAGCAAACAGTGTGACAGGTAAACCATAGCTACCAAAGTTCATTTCACCAAGGTAGGAAAATCCAAAATAGACGGCAACAACAGCAATCGAAATCGACGCAAAAAACTCAAGTACGCCTGAAGACAGAAATGCCATTCTGAGTACTTCCATCGTTCTGGAACGAAAATCCTCTGTTGACTCGCGAATTTGCTTAATTTCTGCTTTTTCACGAAAAAATAGCCTTAAGGTATCTAGGCCTCGTAACCTATCAAGAAAACTGCCACTTAAACGGCCTAATGCAATAAAATTACGACGGTTAGCGTCTGCCGCACCTAAGCCAACTAATGCCATAAAAATCGGGATCAGCGGGGCAGTGACAAATAAAATGAGGGCGGCTGCCCAGTTAAATGGGAAGATAGCAATCAGGATCATAATGGGGATGATCCCTGCTAAATACATTTGTGGAAGATAGCGTGAATAGTAATCTTGCATGTCTTCAATTTGTTCAAGAATAATCGTAGCCCAACTCCCCGCAGTCTTACCTTTAACCCATACAGGGCCAAGTTCTTGAAGTTTATCGAGTACCATGGTGCGTATTTCTTGGCGCACCACTTGGCCACAACGAAAGCCAACACGTTCTCGTATATAAGTGACAATTGCGCGTAAGACGAAAACGCAGATCAAAAGCATAAAAGGGGTTAATAGCTGTTCTCGAGGAACGTTATCCATAATCAATGCTTGTAAGATAACAGCTAAGAACCAGGCCTGAGCAATAATCAGTAATCCGCTCAAAATGCCTAGTAACATAGAGATCCGCAACCAGCGCTTGGCAGGGGCACTGTGTTGTTTTAACCAACGTACCAATTCAGTCTGTCTTGATTTATCCATAATGATTTAGTTAGCAGGTGTAGTTTTAATGTCATTGAGTATAGTTAGGAAATACCAACCTAACGTTGCTTTACCATGCGTTATATTGCAGCTGGGCTGTTTTAAAACGCATGAGAACGATAATTTTTTGATCGGGTCACGCAATGGGTGATTATAAGAAAATCTGCGTTTTTGATCTTACCCATAAATTCGAGTATTAGGCTACATCATAACAGCTTCACCACCATATGTTGCATAATAAAAGTGGGTTATTTAAAGTGATTTGTGTTTTGTTATCAAATTGTTTTGTAAAGGTAAATTTAATATTTCAGTAGAGCTTGAGATGTAATGATATTGGGATGTTACTGTATTTTTACGTAATGAAAAGGCGGCTTAACAAAGAAATGTTAAGCCGCCTGCATTTTTAATTAGAATTAAGAAGAGGGGTCTATCATTAACCATTCTTTAGGTTTCAATTTAAAGTTTCCTTTCAATAAATTATCCCAAGCCTGATCTTTTTCTTTTATGGTATCAAATGAGTGAGTTTGCGTATCCATTAACTCCCAGCTTTGTTCCGTTTGTTGCCATATATGGCAATCAATATTAGAGCCACTTGGGTAGGAATAGCACATAACCACATCATCTTGATTGTTTTGGTTAATATCGGCCATAAAGCCAACACATGGGTATGGGTCGTATTGTGAAGTACAATACCATGCACTGCTAAGGTTTTCCCCGAGGTCGAACCAACTATCGGGTATTGTAGGGCTATTTTGAGCTTGAATTAAAACTGACTTTAGCGGTTTTCGCTGTTCTTCTTCATAAGGGCTAGTTTGGAATAGCTTTTGATATTCAGGGTTCTTATTGAGTTGTTCAAAAGCCTGTAGTCCTTTTTCACCTAATTGTTTTAAGTCATAAGCAAGGGAGCTATTGACTTTAATTTTGCCATTTTCAATACCTGCAAGAATACTGTTCAGTGTGATGCGTTTAAAATCAGCTATTGGGCTGTTAATAACTAATATAATGGCAATCAGAGATAAAATTCCTGCTTTATTGATAGACCCCAGATAGGACATCCAAGCTGATTTTTTATAGATAATGGCAATGCTATAAGCAAAAACCAGTGCAAATAGGAATAAGGCAATAGTAAAGGCATACAGGCGTTCAATACTCCAACTATACTGGTTTACTCGCACCAAAATGCCATAAAGAGAAAGCACTGAGAATGCATTGAGTAGAATAATGCTAATTAAAACAAAACCATTTAGGCCTGCACGGAATTGATATTGCGTTGTGCCATCGCCATACACAAAATTAATAAAAATGAGGTTTAAAATTAAAAACCATAGCATCACTGCGGAGCCTAAACCCGCAGAGGTTAAACCTGAAAAATGAGAAACAACGAAACCACCCAAGAAAATAACGGCAACAATATTTAAAAGAGGTAAGAAAAAACGAGCAATAAAGCTAACAAAATTACTGAGTTGTACATTCAATGTTGCGCGTAAAAAAGCTAAACTTACGTTGAAGCCAAGTGCAAAGCTCACCCAATAGATAACGTCGTTATCAAGAGCTTCACTCAAAAAAGTTAGGTTAACAATACCAAATAGAAAACTGGCTATTTTTACGATTAAAGTGAGTAACCCACCTATTGCAGAAGCTAGAACACCTAAAAAGGTATTTTTAATATATAGCCCCATCAAGCAACCGTAGTCGATTTTCCATGTTCTTGTGGTTTGCCACGATTGCATCCAAGGAAGCATAAAAAAGAGTAGAACAGTTAGGGTGATAAAGGCGAAGAATGGGTCTGCATCTGTCGGATTTTGAAAGTCTTGGGAATGCCAGTAATTGAGCCAGAAAATTAACCCAATAATGACAGCAATGTTGAGATAGAAAATAGCGGATTTTGCATTGGTAATTAGGTAACTTATTGCTGAAGGAACAAAAATGGCGAGCAAAATAGGTAGATACAGAGTGGTGGCGCTAAGTTGGCTTTCTAGACGGGTAGAGTAATCAGTCGTGGCTGTGATGACGATGCCTTGAATTACGGCAAGTATGACAATAATAAAATAAGAATAACCGCGAATGACATCACGTTCTGATTGTTGCCCCATACCTACACCTTATATTAATTAATGTTATGTAAAAACAGTATAGGCAGTATTAAAAAAGTACAATATAAACTTGGTCTTAAAAATATATGTAAAACTAATAGTTAAGATGGTTAACATAGGTAATAAAAAAGGCTTCAATTGAGGAAAAATTGAAGCCTATCTAAATCACAATAACTTATTGATTATTTAGATGCTAAACCATCAAGGTAGCGTTCTGCATCTAAGGCTGCCATACAACCTGTACCCGCAGAGGTAATTGCTTGGCGGTATATATGGTCCATGACATCACCTGCAGCGAACACACCTTCAACAGACGTTTGAGTTGCATTGCCTTGAGTGCCAGATTGCACTTTAATATAACCGTTGTCTAAATCTAATTGGCCTTCAAAAATACCGGTATTTGGGCTGTGGCCGATGGCAATAAATGCCCCCATAACAGGAATATCTTCTGTTACATGTGTTTTAGTACACTCTAAGCGCACGCCCGTTACGCCCATATCATCACCTAATACTTCATTTAATGTACGGTCGGTATGCAGAATAATATTACCGTTCTCAACTTTATCCATTAAACGATTAATCAGGATTTTTTCTGCGCGGAAACTATCACGGCGATGAATTAAATGGACTTCTGAAGCAATGTTAGAAAGGTACAGTGCTTCTTCTACTGCAGTGTTTCCACCACCAACGACAGCGACTTTTTGGTTACGATAGAAGAAACCGTCACAGGTTGCACAAGCTGAAACGCCACGGCCTTTGAACGCTTCTTCTGAAGGTAGGCCGATATAACGAGCGGAAGCCCCTGTCGCAATAATCAGTGCATCACAGGTATATTCATTTTCATCGCCAATTAAACGGAAAGGACGTTGTTTTAAGTCCACTTTTTGGATATGGTCAGATATGATTTCGGTGTCAAATTTTGACGCGTGCTCATGCATGCGTTCCATAAGCCCTGGACCGGTTAAACCTTCTGGGTCACCAGGCCAGTTTTCAACTTCAGTTGTGGTGGTCAATTGACCGCCTTTTTCCACCCCAGTAATCAATGCTGGGTTTAAGTTTGCACGTGCAGCATAGACAGCCGCAGTATAGCCCGCAGGGCCAGAACCAAGAATGATTAACTTGCGATGTGTTGTTGTGCTCATGAATTCCTCTTTAATCTAAAAAGCATTTACGAGATTGTAGGAGAAATAAGAGGCTAACAAAAGTGGTTTAAGTGTAAGTTAGTTTCATTTAGCTTATTTCATCAATAGGTAATACCGACAAAATGTAAGAAAATGTGACAAAAAGTTGCTTGTGTCACGCATCACAATTTTTAGGAATTATCTTGAATTAAGGCTGCGAAACGTTTTACTGGAAAAAAAAGCGAAATCTTGTACTGATTTTTATTCATTTGCTTTGACAATCGGCTGCGCATTTGCGAAAACATCAGTGTAAGAGTTAATTATCTAGCAGATCAATGGAAATGGCGCATTTTTGTTCTTACTGGAAAATTAACTTTACACTACTTACAAATTTAAAATACAAGTAAAAATTGTGGGTGATAATTACATTCACGCGAACTTCAGCATTATGAATAAAATTTGCTCCTGAACACGAATTCCTAAATAAATAGAGGTGGTGACTAAGGTGCTTATTTTTAGATGTAGAAAATAACAATTAGAGAAAGAGAGATAAAGAGATGATTGACAATAAAAAGCGTCCTGGCAAAGACCTTGACCGTATCGACAGGAATATATTAAACGAACTACAAAAAGACGGGCGAATTTCTAACGTAGAGCTATCTAAACGAGTTGGTTTATCTCCAACACCTTGTTTAGAGCGTGTACGTCGTCTTGAGAGACAAGGATTTATCTCTGGCTATACGGCGTTATTAAATCCACACTACTTAGATGCATCTTTGCTCGTGTTTGTTGAGATTACACTCAACCGTGGCGCTGCAGATGTGTTTGAGCAATTCAATACTGCAGTTCAAAAACTGGAAGAAATTCAGGAATGTCACCTAGTTTCTGGTGACTTTGACTACCTGTTGAAAACGCGTGTGCCAGATATGTCCGCATATCGTAAACTGTTAGGTGAAACTCTGTTACGTTTACCAGGCGTGAACGACACTCGTACCTATGTAGTTATGGAAGAAGTTAAACAAAGCAATCGCTTAGTGATCAAAACTCGCTAATTATTGCTTTTTAACCTCGATTCAGCACAGCATTTCAGCTTTGTTGCCGCACTGCAGTTTCAACGCTGAGTTTACTCAGCGTTGTTCCGTTTTTCTTACCCCATCTGTTGTTTTATCAAAATATCATGCTTTGTCGTTTAACTGCTTCAACAGGCTACTATCTGAGCCTTTCTATTGTGTTTTACGTAAATTACTAAGCAACTGATAAGTTTTATTTCCAATTTATTGATTCTAAAGCTATAAATATTTAGGATTTTTGACGAGAAATAGAAATTGAATCATCATACATTAGATGGAATACTGCATCTTAGTGCTTTGGTGAGGCCCTGATTTCCCTTAGTCGTTGTAAAGCAGGCAGAGTCAGGCGTTTAATGATAGAATAAACCTAGGTTAGTCAAGAACATCAGTTAGCAAAGAAACAATAATGAGCCAAGAATATACAGAAGATAAACATATCAAATTTAAAAAACTAAGTAGCGGAAGACGGCTATTAGAGGTTATTTTGCTCGCAATATGCTTGAGCGCACTCTTCTTAATGGTGGCTTTATTGAGCTTCAGCCCTTCAGATCCAAGCTGGTCACAAACGACTTGGAATGCCCCTGTGAAAAATTTAGGGGGGAGCGTTGGTTCATGGAGTGCAGATATCCTTTTCTCTGCTTTTGGTATTCTTGCATTTGCAATCCCTCCATTATTGCTTTTAGGGTGTTGGGCTATTTTCCAATATGAAAGTCAACGCCGATATATTGACTTTTTCTCTTTATCATTAAGATTAATTGGTGGGCTAGCGCTTATTTTATCCTCTTGTGGCCTCGCAGCTCTCAATTTTGACGACTTACCTAACTTCGCCTCTGGTGGTGTGATTGGCAGTGTATTTAGTAGTGCAATTATGCCGTGGTTCAACTCATTAGGTGCCACTTTAGCATTACTGTTTTTATGGGCGATAAGCTTTACGCTGTTTACTGGGTGGTCATGGCTTACCATTGCAGAAAAAATTGGTGCAGCCGTCCTTCTCCCGATTACGTTGCTAACAAATCGAGCAAGGGGAGACGATTTAGATGATTATGATTACGATGTTGAAGAAACTGAAGGGGCTTTACAGCGTGCGCAAGAAGCAGAGCACAGAGCCAATGATGACTTAGAACACATTGATGTTGATGATGTTTTATTTTCTGCACCCACAGTGGCTGAATTAGTCACAGAAGTCGACCCAACAACGGTAAAAACGACGAGCGAAGCGATTACAGCGCCAGAAAATCCAATCCCTTCGGTCAATCAAAATGAATTAGAACAAGATCCAGAACCCGCTTTCTCGACAGTAGATGAACCGAGCACATATCATTTTGAAGTACCAGAAGATTACCAACCTAAGCTCGGTGCTGGTTTTGATGCAATATCAGAAACTGCTAATGAGCCGTTAGTTCAATCGTCTGCGTATGTTGCACCAGAAGAACCGATGTTTGGTGTTCATCATAATCAACAAACAGAGCCTCAAAAACACGATAATATCGCTTCTCCAGGGTACTCGAATAATCAGGCAACATCTGTTAATCAAGCAGCGTTTGAACCACAGGCGACATCAGTGTCATCACTTGATCCTTCAAATATAACGCAAAACATTATTCCGTCATCTGTCACTGAAAGGGTTTCTAACCCGGCTGCATTAGCGGCTGCAGGTATTTCAGTCGCGGCACTGGAGCGTCATGCTCAAGTTAAACAAAATATGGAGCCAGAGCTTCCGCGACCTAATCCTGTTCGTTTACCGACGCGTCGTGAATTATATGGCATTCGCATTCCTTCGTTACGTGATGCAGAACTACAACGGCGTGAAGAAGAAGCCTCTAAACGTGAGCAGGTGTATCAGCAGTGGTCTGCAAGTGAGTCTGACGAGCCTGCAACTGATGATGAAGCGCAACAAGACGAATTACTACGAGCGCAGTTTTTAGAACAGCAACGCGAACGTTATGGTGATGTTGATGAAACTGATTATGAAGCACCGTTAAATAGCGTGCATTCTAATGAAGACCAATTGCAAAATGAGCCAATGGCAGAAAATAAAGCCAGCGCATTTACGCAGCCAGAGATTGAACACCGCTGGGCGTCGGCTTCACAACAATCTAATAATACACATACAATTCCAGAGCCTGAGGAAGTCCCACCAACACTGGATAACAGCTATCAGCCGCAGTTTACGCAAGCGTATTCTTCTCAAGAACAAGAGGACTTTGAGCCTAAGATTGATTTAAGAAAAGAGTTTTCTGTACTGGATAGTTTTACTCCTGTTGATGATTTGGTTGACAATGAGCCTGCAGACCCATTATTTATGCCATCATTTAGCGCGACTTCCGTTCCACCTGCAGTTCCACAAAATAATATTGCAGAAGGGCTTGGCAATTCACCGTCAATAACTCAAACTTTTGCACAGCCACAGCAGCCACAGCAGCCACAGCAGCCACAGCAGCCACAGCAGCCACAGCAGCCACAGCAGCCACAGCAGCCACAGCAGCCACAGCAGGATAGCTTATTCCACCCGTTCTTAGTGCGTAATGACCAACCATTACCAAAGCCAACAACCCCAATGCCG
Source organism: Providencia sp. M-27 (assembly GCF_011077905.1). Lineage (NCBI taxonomy): Bacteria > Pseudomonadati > Pseudomonadota > Gammaproteobacteria > Enterobacterales > Morganellaceae > Providencia > Providencia sp. M-27. The sequence goes on from NZ_JAALBT010000006.1 coordinate 254,735, forward strand.
TCTCTTGATTTGCTGGCAAGTCCGCCAGCGCAAGAAGAGCCAGTGGATATGTTCAAACTAGAACAAACAGCAAGGTTGATTGAAGCAAGGCTAAATGATTATCGTGTTAAAGCTGAAGTGGTTGGGTTCTCTCCAGGTCCTGTTATTACTCGGTTTGAACTTGACCTAGCACCGGGAGTAAAAGCAGCACGGATATCAACATTGTCACGTGACCTTGCTCGTTCATTATCAACCGTAGCTGTACGCGTTGTAGAAGTGATACCGGGTAAACCTTATGTGGGCCTTGAACTCCCTAATGAGAAACGGCAAACCGTTTATTTAAGTGAAGTTTTAGATTGCGATGACTTCCGTAAAAATCCGTCACCACTGACAATCGTGCTAGGTAAAGATATTGAAGGCGACCCCGTTGTTGCTGATTTAGCGAAAATGCCGCACTTACTCGTTGCGGGGACAACCGGCTCTGGTAAGTCGGTTGGGGTGAATGCAATGATCCTCAGCATCTTGTATAAAGCGAAACCAGAAGATGTCCGCTTTATCATGATTGACCCGAAAATGCTCGAGTTATCCATTTATGAAGGTATCCCGCACCTATTGACGGAAGTGGTTACTGACATGAAAGATGCAGCGAATGCTTTGCGTTGGTGTGTGAATGAAATGGAACGCCGTTATAAACTGATGTCTGCGTTAGGGGTACGTAACCTCGCGGGTTATAACGAGCGCATCAAAGCGGCAGAAGAAATGGGGCGGCCAATCCCTGATCCACATTGGAAACCCGGTGATAGCATGGATGTCGAACATCCAACGCTGAAAAAAGAGCCTTACATTGTCGTCATGGTTGATGAATTTGCTGACTTAATGATGACGGCAGGTAAAAAAGTGGAAGAGTTAATTGCACGGTTGGCTCAAAAAGCGCGTGCAGCAGGTATTCATTTGGTATTGGCAACTCAGCGGCCATCGGTTGATATCATTACTGGACTAATCAAAGCAAATATTCCAACGCGGATTGCATTTACGGTATCCAGTAAGATTGACTCACGCACGATCCTTGACCAAGGTGGAGCTGAGTCGTTATTAGGTATGGGGGATATGCTATATTTACCACCAAACTCTTCAATACCTGTGCGGGTACACGGTGCCTTTGTTCGTGACCAAGAGGTTCATGCAGTTGTGAATGACTGGAAAGCTCGCGGTAAACCACAATATATTGATAGCATCACAACCTGTAGTGATGATAGCGAAGGTGGTGGTTATGATAGCGGAGGTGAAGAGCTCGACCCACTGTTTGACCAAGCAGTTGAGTTTGTTGTTGAGAAACAACGCGTTTCCATTTCTGGGGTTCAACGCCAATTTAGGATTGGTTATAACCGAGCTGCAAGGATTGTCGAGCAAATGGAAATCCAAGGTATTGTCAGTGAGCAAGGGCACAATGGTAACCGTGAAGTTCTGGCTCCTCCGTCAATGGGACATTAATAATTTAGTGTGCTAATTGCTGGTTTAATTTAAGGGGTGTATAAAGACGTAACACCTCTTATGGTAATAATTTTAAGGTCTTTCATCGATGAAAAAAATGATGTTATTGGGTGCGTTAGCCCTAAGTTTACATATTGGCCAAGTATTGGCAGACGCAAGCCAAGACCTTCAAGAACGTTTGAATAAGGTCAATAGCTTCCAAGCTAGCTTCTCGCAGAAGGTGACGAGTCCTGAAGGGGATTTGGTTCAAGAAGGTGTTGGGGACTTATGGCTTGAGCGTCCAAATTTATTTAATTGGAACATGACATCACCGGATGAAAGTGTACTTGTGTCAGATGGGAAAAATTTGTGGTTTTATAACCCGTTTGTCGAGCAAGTGACCGTGACTAATTTAGCTGATGCCACGCAGGATACGCCATTTTTACTGATTACGCGTAATGACCCGAAAGATTGGAAACAGTACTCAATCATTCAGCAGGGAAATACGTTTGATTTAAAACCAAAACAAACTAGTGGAACTTTAAAACGTTTTTCCATTACGGTTTCTCCCGAAGGGACGATTGAGCAGTTTTCAGCGGTTGAGCAAGATGGCCAAACTAGCGCTTATCAATTAAAAGAGCAGAAAAATGGTCGCGTTGATGCAAGTAAATTCAAATTTACAGTACCAAAAGGCGTCACTTTAGATGACCAGCGCTCAAATACCAAATAAGATTGATTAGAGAAAATATTAACCAGCAGTATTCATATTTGCTGGTTAATATATAAGATATTTTAAGAAGTAAAAAAGAGGATATCGTGGGTAACCTGTCTCTTGATTTTTCGCAGAATGAATTTCAACCTTTAGCAGCAAGAATGCGGCCTGAAACCCTTGAGCAATATATTGGGCAAAAACATTTACTGGCAGAGGGGAAACCGTTGCCACGTGCGATTAAAGCGGGTCATCTGCACTCCATGATTTTATGGGGGCCGCCAGGAACAGGTAAAACAACGCTTGCTGAAATTATTGGTAATTATGCACAAGCCGATATTGAACGTATTTCAGCAGTCACCTCTGGTATTAAAGAAATTCGAGAATCCATTGAAAAAGCTCGGCAAAATCGCAGTGCAGGGCGAAGAACCATTTTATTTGTCGATGAGGTTCATCGTTTTAATAAAAGCCAGCAAGATGCATTTTTACCACACATAGAAGATGGCACGATTACATTTATTGGTGCGACAACAGAAAATCCATCATTTGAATTAAATTCTGCATTGTTATCGCGTGCTAGGGTGTATTTGCTTAAATCCCTTGAAGAAAATGATATTGAACAGGTATTGTTGCAAGCACTGGCTGACACCTCTCGTGGCCTTGGAGGGCAAAATGTTGTTCTGCCTGATAGCACGCGCAAAATGGTTGCTCAGTTGGTTAATGGGGACGCTAGGCGTTCATTAAATCTGCTGGAAATGATGGCGGATATGGCCGAAGCGGATAGCCAAGGGCAGCGTATTTTATCCGCTGATTTATTAAAAGAAGTCAGTGGTGAACGAACCGCAAGGTTTGATAACAAAGGCGACCGTTATTACGACTTAATTTCTGCTTTGCATAAGTCGATTAGAGGCTCAGCACCAGATGCCGCACTGTACTGGTTTGCAAGGATCATCACCGCGGGTGGTGACCCACTGTATGTTGCTCGCCGGCTACTTGCAATTGCATCAGAAGATGTGGGTAATGCGGATCCTCGTGCGATGCAAGTCGCCATTTCAGCTTGGGATTGCTTCACGCGTGTGGGGCCAGCCGAAGGTGAGCGTGCGATTGCCCAAGCCATTGTTTATTTAGCATGTGCGCCGAAAAGTAATGCGGTTTATACCGCCTATAAGGCAGCGATTAAAGATGCGCAAATGCAGCCGGATTACGATGTGCCAGAACATCTTCGAAATGCCCCAACTAAACTATTAAAAGAAATGGGTGCAGGGAAAGAATATCGTTATGCGCATGATGAACCGAACGCATATGCTGCGGGGGAAAACTATTTTCCTGAACCTATGCAAACAACGCGTTATTACTACCCTACGAAACGGGGTCAAGAAAGCAAGTTTGCTGAAAAACTAGACTGGTTAGCCCAACAGGATCAAATTAGCACCACAAAACGCTATCGCTAAACTGGGCAATGCGGTAAGGTTATATAGCGAAATACTTTACTTTATTTGTTGTGCTGGAATGCACACTCAAAAAGTGTCATTAATTACTAACAATAATCACAGGATAAGCATGCTCGATCCCAATTTACTGCGTACGGAGCTAGACGCGGTTGCTGAAAAACTGGCTCGCAGGGGTTTTACCCTTGATGTGGAAAAGCTGCGTGAATTAGAAGAACGCCGCAAAGTTTTACAAGTTGAAACTGAAACCCTGCAAGCAGACCGTAACTCGCGATCGAAAACTATTGGTGCGGCGAAGGCACGTGGTGAAGATATCGAACCATTACGTCTGGAAGTTAACCAATTAGGCGAAAAATTGGATTCTGCAAAAGCAGAGTTAGATAAGCTGCAACAAGAAATCCGTGATATTGCCTTAAGTATCCCGAATATCCCAGATGACCAAGTGCCTGATGGTAAAGATGATTCTGACAACGTTGAGGTTGCACGTTGGGGCGAGCCTCGTCAGTATGATTTCGAAGTTAAAGACCATGTCAGTCTTGGCGAGTTATCCGGTGGCTTAGACTTCCCAGCTGCGGTAAAACTGACTGGCGCTCGTTTTGTTGTTATGAAAGGGCAAATTGCTCGCATGCACCGTGCATTGGCACAATTCATGCTTGATTTGCATACTGAACAACATGGTTACCAAGAGTTGTATGTTCCGTATTTAGTCAACCATGACACGCTGTACGGAACTGGCCAATTACCAAAGTTTGGTGAAGATTTGTTCCATACTAAACCATTGGAAGAGGAAGCGGACAGCAGTACTTATGCGTTGATCCCAACCGCAGAAGTCCCGGTGACTAACTTAGTTCGCGATGAAATTTTAGATGAAGACTCACTTCCTCTGAAAATGACTGCACATACCCCTTGTTTCCGTTCTGAAGCAGGGTCTTATGGCCGTGACACACGCGGTTTGATCCGTATGCATCAGTTCGACAAAGTTGAGTTAGTGCAAATCGTTCATCCAGAAAAATCCATGGATGCATTGGAAGAGCTGACTGGCCATGCCGAAAAAGTATTACAATTACTGAACTTGCCTTATCGTAAAGTGATTTTATGCACTGGTGATATTGGTTTTGGTTCACGTAAAACCTATGACTTAGAAGTGTGGTTACCAGCGCAAAATACGTATCGTGAAATTTCATCTTGTTCCAACATGTGGGACTTCCAAGCGCGTCGTATGCAAGCTCGTTTCCGCGGTAAGAGTGATAAGAAAACACAACTTGTTCATACTCTGAATGGTTCTGGTTTAGCGGTTGGTCGTACATTGGTGGCGATTTTAGAAAACTACCAATTAGCAGATGGCCGTATTGAAGTTCCAGAAGTATTGCGCCCATATATGAAAGGGTTAGAGTTCATCGGTTAATTTCCGTTACTCCTTCAAACATAAAACGCGACTGATGGTAGTCGCGTTTTTTTTTTGTGTAATTTAAAGTGTTTTGGTAAAAACATCCTCAGGCTAAGCCTGATCCCACCTCAATATTTTCCAAATAGCGACATTTAATGTAGGACATTAATCTACGGTAAAGTAAATTTATCGGAGTGATATTGATGGGTGTAATTATTGGTGTTTTCTTATTAGCAGGTATTGTAAAAGGAGTGATTGGACTAGGGTTACCAACAATCGCAATGGGATTATTAAGCACGTCAATGGAGCCTGTTGCCGCTGCTAGCTTGTTAATTATTCCTTCGTTAATCACGAATATATGGCAATTATTAATTGGTCCACAATTTATGGCGCTAATCAAACGGCTCAGTGGTTTTATTATTGGGGTCATGCTTGGCACATTATTCAGTTTTTTACCTTCTTTAACCTCGGCATCTCGCTGGACACTCCCTGCACTGGGTATCGTACTTATTATTTATGGGATATGGGGTTTAGTGGCTAAAAAAATGCCATCTTCCGAGAAATATGAAACATGGCTTTCGCCAACAGTGGGTTATATCACAGGTGTGATTACGGCTGCTACCGGAGTATTTGTTATTCCAGCTGTTCCGTATTTACAAACATTAAAATTAAATAAAGATGAGCTTATTCAGGCTCTAGGGTTAGCATTTACCGCATCAACAGTTGCATTAGCCATTAGATTATCCATTGACCAGCAACAGTATGATATTAATTGGAGTTTATCTGCCTTTGCCTTAATTCCTGCTATTGGTGGAATGTATCTTGGCCAATATTTTCGCCAGATCATTAGTGAAAAGGTATTTCGTCGTTGCTTTTTTATTGGGTTAACAGGATTAGGGATTTACATGGCGGCAAACTTAGCTTTCAGATGACCAGTTAATTAAAAAATGAATAAACTCGTTGGTATAATCAGGTAATTGGCTGAAATCTCGTGCGCAGATAACTAATTTTCGACATGCCCAATCTTCGGTCAATTGCACTATTTTAGTAGTAGAAAGTTGACTACGCTGTGCCGCTTGTTTGGGAATAATAGCAATGCCAATGCCATCATTAACCCCTTGCATTACAGCATCTAGAGTTGGCATGCGTACCCGGTAGTTGAGCCGTTTGCCTTGTTGTTTGGCATTATTATCAATATGTTTTTGTAATGGGTTATCTTCTATCAACCCCACAAATTCAGCATCAATAATATCAGAAAATGGAACACTCTTTTGGCTCGCCCAAAAGCTATCTTTATGGGCAAAAACGACTAATTCATCTGAGCTGAATGGTTGAATATCCAGACCAGTGAGGTCAGTAGAATCTGCGATAATACCAATATCTGCAATTTTATTTTTGATGGCAGTGACGATGTTAGCACTTGGCATTTCCTTCACGGATACAGACATAATGGGGTGTTGTCGTAAATATGCGCTAATACGGGCGGGTAAAAATTCCATTTGGGCAGAAGTATTACAAAGAATATTAATATGCCCACGCAGGTGTTGACTATATTGTCGCAGTTCATCTTGCATTAATTCAATTTGCTGCAAAACTGTTTTCGCATGCTCAATAAATACATGGCCTGCATTCGATAATGAAACACCTTTCACTGAACGAATAAATATAACGATGTTTAATTCGTTTTCTAGCCCACGTATTCGTTCACTTGCAGATTGCAGTGTAATATAAGTTAGTTTCGCTCCTTGGGTGATACTTCCTGCATTGGCGACATTAACACACAGTTTTAAATCAGTGATATCGAAATACATGGAAAACAACTCCAATTTATGAAAAGAAGAGGGAAATTATCATTTAAAGGAATATATGTGAATTTTTTCGGGATAGCAAAAAGGAAAGCAAATGCTTTCCTTTTTTTAGAACTAATGATTTAACAAAGTCGTCAAATCATCATATTTTGGTTTATTTTACTTGCGAGAAAAACAGGCTACGGTAGCTGCTGTAATAGCAAACATACATAATTGGCATAGAAACTAATAAACCTAAACCTAATGGAATAACTGAAATTATCATTAAGATAGAGATAACGATAAAGAACAGAATACCTGGCAGGATGTTTTTCTTAACGGCTTGTAAGCTTGCAGAAATTGCAGCGCCAACCGTGAAATCATGGTTCATCACTAATGCAGGAGCAAACCAAGTTAAGGCTGTACCCACTAATGCTGCAACAGCCATGATGATGATTGCAAAGAAGAATGTACCTGAAGAGGCAAGGATAGCAGCGTCTGATGGCGCACCATATTGGTTGCTTTCCATCAGTAAACCGAACATTGCAGAACCACCGATAATAAATGCGATGATCATACCAACTAAGTTAGCAGCAAAGTTGATTGCGCCTACAGCAAACAACGTACCAAATTTATTTTGGAAGCCTGCAAATAGTAAGCCGATTTCTGCTTGACCTGTTTTACGTTGATTTTCACTGATAGCAATAATACCACCGATAAAAATAGGTGTAATAAATGTAATTAATAAATTTAAGAATGGGATCATTGAAATGATAAAGATCACAGCAAACAGAACAATGTTAATCAAGATCCACATTCCCAGTTTTTCTTTAACGAGAGACCATGATTGGCTGATCCAGTTAACACCTTCGCCTGCATCTACTGCACGCGGTTCTGCGTGAAAAACAAATGTATCAGCTTGCGTTTGCGCATTAATTGTAGGTGCAGGGTTGTTATCTGCACTGAAGTTTTCATTATTCATAATAAAAAAGGAACCTGTTAGTCGTAGTGAATTAGCGATTAATTATTATTAATAAGTTTTTTGAGCTTATACTCATTCTTGTAACTTATCGGCAGTAGTATGCAGATAAGTTAGCTTATTATAAAGCAGACTATTCTGGTAAGGTATTTTTGATTAGAATTTTCTTGTATAAAATATTTTCTATCGAACTAAGATAGTTATCTATGCCTTAATGCACTGAATAGAATACGAATATTTAGTATATTTAGCGAAAAAAGCTATTTTGGGTTCTATCAACAAGGTTGAATCGTCAATTAAATAATCACGATTCATAATAATTAAGTAAGATTTTATTTAATTTAAAAGCTAAATAAGTGATATTGGGTAAGTATCTAACGGCTTAATTTCTTTAAGTACAAACATACTTTGCATTTCTTTGATACCTGGTAGCCGGCGAATAACCGTCATAGCAAAGTCGGCATAGGAGTCTAAATCATGGGATACAACCTGTAGTAAAAAGTCAGAATCACCACCAATACTGTAGCAAGCGACGACATTTTCTAGCTCAGTCACTTCTTGTTCAAATTTTTGTGCTTCAGCCTCGCTATCACTATCAATAATGACGCGAACAAAAACCATGACGCCTAAGCCAATCTTTCTACGATTGAGAATGGCGCGATACCCTTGAATAACATTTTCTTCTTCTAATTTTTTAACCCTTCGCCAACAGGGAGAGGCCGACATGCCTACTTTTTCGGCAAGTACTTGGTTAGTTATTCGAGCGTCATCTTGTAGTAACTTCAGTATTTTTATTTCTGTCTTGTCTATTGCCATAAATGGAAAGCTCTACCTTGAAAGTGCTTTTAATAGGATAAATTCACCTAAATCTTAGCGTGTAATGACTGAGTTAGAAAGCCTATTTCTTTCTTTAAATGTCATAATTATTGGGAAATTGAATACACATAAAATAGTAGGGGACAGGAATGATATTTAATCCAGCTGAGCATCGTTGTGCTATCGTCGTTAATCAGGATTTATCTAACGGGTTGGCAATGAATGCCGCTAGTGTGATTGGTGTGAGTTTAGGAAATAAAGTTAATAATATAGTAGGGGAAGATTTGAATAGCACAGATAATATTAATTACCCCGGGGTGATTTATGTGCCATTACCGATTTTAAAATCACCAGAGCAGTATATTAAAGAGATTGAAGTGGCTGCATTAAAGGTAAATGAAATATACGTTATTCCTGTTAGTTTGCTCGCTCAGTCTTGCCGTACTTATGATGAATATCAGCAAAAACTATCTGAGCAGCAATATAAAGATATTCAATTGGCAGGGATCGGCTTGGTGGGGAATAAAAAGGCAGTTACTCAGCTAATTGGCCATTTACCTTTGTTTAGATAGGAATAATAGCAGATAAAGTAGAGGCTCTATAAAGAGCCTCAAATTGGTTAGTACATCACTTTGTGACCATAACTTTCTAGAATACTTTTAACTCGTTCCATCACTTCTTTTGATGGTGGTCTAACGCCATCTAGTTTGTATTCTTCACCCATGGTTTCCCATTTGTGTTTACCAAGTTCGTGGTAGGGCAGTAATTCGATTTTTTCGATATTGCTCATATCTTTGGTAAATTCGCCCAGTAAATGTACTGAATGGTCGTCATCGCTCCAACCTGGCACGACAACATAGCGTACCCAAGTTTTCTGGTTGCGTTTGGCAAGGTAACGAGCAAATTCCAAAGTACGATGATTAGAAACACCTACTAATTTTTGATGAATATCGTCATCGATTTGTTTTAAATCTAACATCACCAAGTCAGTGACATCCATCAGTTCATCAATCACTGGGTCGTAGCGGCGCACGAATCCATTGGTATCAAGGCAAGTATGAATATTCTCTTTCTTACAGGCACGGAACCAGTCACGTACAAATTCAGCTTGTAAGATAGCTTCTCCGCCTGAGGCGGTAACACCTCCGCCAGTCGCATTCATAAAGTGGCGATAGGTTACGGCTTCTTTCATTAATTCTTCAACGGTAACAATGTTGCCACCGTGGGTATCCCAAGTATCGCGATTATGGCAATACAGGCAGCGCATTAAGCAGCCTTGAAAAAATACAATAAAGCGGATCCCAGGGCCATCGACGGTTCCGCATGATTCAAATGAATGAATACGGCCGAGTGTGGTTGGGGTTTCTGTCACATTAGTCGTCGCTATTGTTTTGGTTTTAGTATCATCGATAGACATAGCAGGCACTCCAAAATATCCTTCATACCGCAAACTTTAGAGAAAAATATCGTTGCTGGTATAGATAAAAAGACCCCGTAAAGCGGGGTCTTTAATTTACTTTATTTTAATGAGCTAATTATTACATTGTACTGGTGAAAGTACGAGTAATAACGTCTTGCTGTTGTTCTTTAGTCAGTGAGTTAAAACGTACAGCATAACCAGATACACGGATAGTCAGTTGTGGATACTTCTCTGGGTTTTCCATTGCATCTAACAGCATTTCACGGTTCATAACGTTAACGTTTAGGTGCTGGCCGCCTTCAATAGACGCTTCGTGGTGGAAGTAACCATCCATCAGACCCGCTAAGTTAGTTTTACGAACGTCGTCATCTTTACCTAATGCATTTGGTACGATAGAGAAAGTATAAGAAATACCATCTTTCGCGTAAGCAAATGGCAGTTTAGCAACAGAAGTCAGTGAAGCTACCGCACCTTTTTGGTCACGACCGTGCATTGGGTTTGCACCTGGTCCGAATGGCGCACCTGCACGACGACCATCTGGTGTATTACCTGTTTTCTTACCATACACAACGTTAGATGTGATGGTCAGGATTGACTGAGTTGGTACCGCGTTACGGTAAGTAGGCAGTTTCTGAATTTTCTTCATGAAACGTTCAACTAAGTCACACGCGATATCATCTACACGAGAGTCGTTGTTACCAAATTGTGGATATTCACCTTCGATTTCGAAGTCGATAGCGATACCGTCTTCATCACGAATTGGTTTAACTTTCGCATATTTGATTGCAGACAGTGAGTCAGCAGCAACAGATAGACCCGCGATACCACAAGCCATGGTGCGGTAAACATCACGGTCATGTAGTGCCATCAGTGAAGCTTCATAGCTATATTTGTCATGCATAAAGTGGATGCAGTTCAGTGCAGTGACGTACTGAGTTGCTAACCAGTCCATGAAGTGGTCCATTTGGTTCATCACAGTATCGAAATCTAAGACTTCATCCATGATTGGCGCATGTTTAGGACCTACTTGCATTTTCAGTTTTTCATCAACACCACCGTTGATGGTATACAGCATGGTTTTCGCTAAGTTTGCGCGAGCACCGAAGAACTGCATTTGTTTACCAACAATCATTGGGCTGACGCAACATGCGATTGCGTAGTCATCGTTATCGAAATCTGGACGCATCAAGTCATCGTTTTCATACTGAACTGATGAGGTATCGATAGACACTTTCGCCGCGAATTTTTTGAAATTCATTGGCAGTTTTTCTGACCACAGGATAGTCATGTTTGGCTCAGGAGATGGGCCCATGGTATACAGTGTGTTCAGGAAACGGAATGTGCTTTTCGTTACCAGAGTACGACCATCAAGGCCCATACCCGCTAATGATTCAGTTGCCCAGATTGGGTCACCAGAGAACAGCTCATCGTATTCAGGCGTACGTAAGAAACGTACCATACGCAGTTTCATGACTAAGTGGTCAATCAGTTCTTGCGCTTGTTGTTCGGTGATTTTACCTGCTTCTAAGTCACGTTGGATATACACGTCTAAGAAGGTAGATACACGACCAAATGACATTGCAGCACCGTTTTGTGATTTAACAGCGGCTAAGTAACCGAAGTAAGTCCACTGTACTGCTTCTTGTGCGTTTGTTGCTGGTGCAGAAATATCGTAACCGTATTTTGCAGCCATTTCTTTCATTTGACCCAATGCACGGTGCTGTTCAGCAATTTCTTCGCGCAGTTGGATAGTCATTTGTAAGTCTTCACCTTTTTCTAATCTTTCTTGCAAAGAGGTGAATTGGTTAAATTTGTCTTTCATCAGGAAATCAATACCGTACAGTGCAACACGACGGTAGTCACCGATGATACGACCACGACCATATGCATCAGGCAGACCCGTTAAGATACCTGATTTACGGCATTTTAAGATGTCTGGCGTGTAAACGTCGAAAACACCTTGGTTGTGAGTTTTACGGTATTCAGTGAAGATTTTTTTGATTTCTGGATCTAAAGTACGGTCGTATGCTTTACATGAGCCTTCAACCATTTTGATACCACCGAACGGGATAAGACCACGTTTCAGAGGTGCATCAGTTTGTAAACCAACGATTGTTTCTAATTCTTTTGTAATATAACCAGCATCATGGGAAGTGATGGTTGATGCGACATCTGTGTCAAAATCAACTGGCGCATGAGTGCGGTTTTCGATTTTGATCCCTTCCATGACTTTATCCCACAACTTGTCAGTTGCTGGAGTAGAGCCTGCTAAGAAAGATTCATCACCTTCATATGGAGTGTAGTTTTTCTGGATGAAGTCACGTACATCGACGTTGTCCTGCCAGTTACCTTGGTTAAAACCTTGCCATGCTAAAGCGAATTTTTCATTTAACTCGGACATGATACTTTTACCTTTTAACAATGGATCTTTTAGGGATCTTAATAAATCTTTTCGTGTGTGTCAGTGGCTATTAGTGTTTTTGGCCACTACGTAAATGCATAAACCAATAAATGAGGCCGACTAAAATCGCGCCGCCAATAATATTCCCGATAGTGACTGGAATTAAGTTATCTGTAATAAAATTACCAACCGTTAGATGTGAAAATTGGTCTGGAGACATATTTATTTGAGACCAATATTCAGCAGGAGCGAACTCTTTAATCATAATGCCTAACGGGATCATGAACATGTTTGCGATACTATGCTCAAAACCGCTCGCCACAAACATCGCGACAGGTAAAACTAAAACGACCAGTTTATCAGTTAAACTACGGCCGGAGTAACTCATCCAAACCGCAAGGCAAACCATTAAATTTGCTAAAATTCCTAATGCAACAGCTTCAATAAAGGTATGGTGTAATTTATGGCTGGTGGTTTGTAATACATTTAACCCCCATTGGCCATTGGCTGCGGTGTATTGCCCTGCAAACCAAATTAGTGCAACAAAGAATAACGCACCAATTAAGTTACCAATATAGACATTAAACCAGTTGCGGAACATTTGCCCCCAAGTAATTCTACCTGTGGCTTTTGAGACGATAGTGAGTACGGTGGAGGTGAAAAGGTCTGCGCCACATACAACCACTAACATCAGACCTAAGGAGAAACAAATCCCGCCAATAAGTTTAGTGAAACCATAAGGCGCTTCAGCTGCCCCAGTTGTTGCTGTGATATAGAATACAAACGCGATAGAGATAAAAATACCGGCAGTGAATGCTGACAAGTAAGTAATTGCAGGATGTTTATTTGCCTTATAAAAAGAGGCATCATCTGCGACTTGCGCCATTACAGCTGGTGGCAATAAATTAAAAGGGTTGTCAGCTTTCATACCAACACTCTCTTACAAAGTTGATTAATTATAGCACGCAATAATAGTAACAAAGGGGATAAATGGGAAATTTGATATGGATCATGAACTCGCTAGAGAGAGAGGTAAAAATGGTTAATGCAATGTTAAAATCAAGCGTAACCTAATGAAATAAATGATAAAAATATTTTTTAAAATTTATTAAAAATTTTTATAAAGTCAATTTTAAGCATCAGAATAAGTAAAAATATACGCGTAAATGTTAACTATTTAACATGAATATGATCCCTTTGGCATAAAATTTAACTTATGTTTGCATAATACCCTATTTAATTAGGGGGGATCCCGATATATCTTTCTTAGCTAAACTGTCTTTTTGCAATATTTATCTAACAATTATGCAAATAATAAAAGATTCATATAAATTAATCTATGAATTAAAGTGATATGTCTTAATGAAGTAATCCGTTTTTATCGTTATGGCTAGGTATAAAACTCAATATTTTCCAGTGTATTCAGTTCTTGCTCGATGCGTTCACGGCTCGTTAATAGTGTTTTGATGACCTGATCGATTTTTTGCTCATTGATACGGAAAGTGGGGATAGACACGCTAATTGCTGCTATGATTTTATCCCGCTGACGTAACGCGACAGCATAACAGGTTGTCTCTTCATTTATTTCTTTATTATCAATTGCATAGCTGTTTTTTCTGACGTCATCAAGTTGCTGACGTAGTTCCGCTAGAGTTTGCACACTGTATTGAGTTAAAGGGGTAAAACCCGAAGGGTAAAGCTGGGAAATTTGCTGGTCACTGTAATTGAAAATCATGGCCTTACCCAGTGCAGAATATATAGCAGGTAAGCGAGTACCAATATTAGAGATTAATTGAACTTTTTGCGCTGATTGAACTTTATCAATGTATAGCACATCAGCACCATCTAAAATCCCCATTTGGCACACTTCATTGCATTCATCTACGATATGTACCATTTCCCTATGAACCATTTTGAGCCAATAGGATTTTTCGAAAAATGAGCGGGAAAGGAGCGAGCAGGCGATACCTAAATAATATAGTTGGCTATTGTCATCATAATTAATATATCGATGTTCAACCAACGTTTTTAAGATAGGATAAATCGTCCCCTTTAAGATTTGTGTTTTATCAGAAAGTTGTGTCAAAGAAAGCCCAGTATTTTCAGCCGATAAAACTTGCAGTATTTCTAATACCCGAATTGTCGGCATGTGCCCCGTAGACATTAAACTACCTCCCTGATTAATTTTGTCGCTATTCTAGGTTTAAAATACCACTATGTAAATCATCTCAGAAATACCTTTAGTCTCAAATTGGTCATTCTTAATGATGGGTAAAGTCATCCAAAAGGCGTGAGCTTGCTCAAAATTTAGTAATAAAAAAAACAACTGCCAGCCAGTTTAATGGCTATTTTCTCACTTTAAATTCCTTTTTAATCAAATTGTTATATTTGGACTATATATGGATTGAATGAATTTGACTCAATCAGTAATTCATGATTTCTTGTTGTTTGTTTTTATTTGCGAATACAGTTTGTATATATGAACAATAATCAGCAAGGAGATTATCGGTATGGAAAGTCGTTATATCACGCCAGTAGTGACCATTTTTGATGACAAAGGTCGAGTGGATACAGAACAAAACATACGTGTTTATGACTCATTGAAAGGCAAGGTCTCTGGTTTTGTCACTATGGGCAGCACGGGGGAATTTTTTGCGCTCAATATGCAGAGCTCAAAAACATTAATCGACCTATGTGGTCGTTATCCAAAGGAGGAAATGCGTGTTTATGCAGGGGCAAGCCGCCTTGATGTGCAAGAGTCGATTGAATTAGCTAACTACGCATACGAAAAAGGAATTGATGGAGTGATGATTATCAGTCCATATTATTTTCCGTTGGATGATGAAGGTGTTTTTCGTTTTTACAGTACGATAGCAGCAAAAACATCTGCTAACATTTTCATTTATAACTTTCCTGAACGAACAGGTTATTCTGTCTCTCCAGATGTTTGCCTACGTTTAGCGGATAAATACCCCAATATCATCGGGTTGAAAGATACCATTCCTGATACGACTCATACTGCCCAAGTAATTGAAACGGTGAAATCACGCTTGCCTCATTTTGAGGTATACGCAGGTTACGATAATAACTTTGCTCATGTGGTGCTATCGGGAGGAAATGGTTGTATTGGTGGGCTTTCAAATATTGTTCCGCAATTTTTCGCATCATGGATGCAGGCGTTTACCCAAGGTGATTTAGCTTTAATAGCGAAACACCAACAACGAGTAGACCAATTGATGGCTATATATGGTGTTAATGCGCCATTTATCCCAACCTTTAAAAAAGCGTTGCAACTAAAAGGTGTGATTAATTCAGACTATTGTACAGCTCCATTTATTGGGTTGAACAATAAACAGGTTGAGCAACTTCAGCAGTTATTAACCCTTGCTGATTCACCACTCTGACTTTTCCTGAATCAAACACAATAGAACATCTTATCAACAGGGAAAAATATCATGGCGACAATCAAAGCTTATAACAATCCTGTTTTAAATTCTGCGATAGCTAAATCGTGGAAACGTTTAGTGCCTCTGATGTTTATTTTATATTTTGTTGCATTCATTGACCGGGTCAATGTGGGTTTTGCTAAAGATGCAATGCAAGTCGACATTGGTTTGTCTGATTCTGCGTTTGCTTTTGGTGCAGGTATTTTCTTTGCGGCATATGCGCTGTTTGGTATTCCCGCTAACTTAATTTTAAACAAAATTGGCGCACAAAAATGGCTGAGTATTACCACGGTAATCTGGGGAGTTCTGTCTGCAATGACAGGTTTTGTCACCAATGAGACGCAATTTATTATTTTACGCTTCTTATTGGGGTTGGGCGAAGCCGGGTTTTATCCAGGTATTCTATTATTAGCTTCCATTTATTTCCCCAACAATGTACGCGGCTCTGTAATTGGGATCTTCGTTTTAGGCGTACCTTTGGCGTTGACGCTGGGCTCACCATTATCAGGCGCATTACTGGAATTGCATGGCTGGTTAGGTCGGCCGGGTTGGTTCTGGATGTTTGTTATTGAAGGCCTTCCTGCTGTTGTGATTGGTATTTTTGCTTTCTTTTATTTGGATGACAGCCCTGAAAAAGCGCGTTTTTTAACTGAAGAAGAGAAAAAGGCCCTAATAGAACAATTAGCAAAAGAAAATGCAAAAACGGAAACCACATCGGTATCATCCGCACTGAAAAATATCAAAGTTTGGCACCTTGCACTGATTTACGGCACGATCCAAATCTCAGTATATGGTTTGATGTTCTTTCTGCCTTCCCAAGTTGCATCCTTAATGGGAGAAAGTTTAGGCTTTAAACAATCATTAGTTGCTGCAATACCTTGGGCTTGTTCTGCATTTGGGGTGTATTACATTCCTCGTTTTGCCGACCGCCATCCAACCCGTCGCATCGAAATCTCAGTTTTGTGTATGTTAGCTGCCGCATTAGGCTTGGCATTGTCAGCATTTGCTAGCCCTGTTTTTGCTATTGCGGCGTTATGTTTAAGCGCGGTTGGCTTTTTATCCGTTCAACCAGTGTTTTGGACGTTTCCACCTCAGTTATTAAGCGGCCCTGCATTAGCGGCAGGAATTGGTTTCTGTACCACTATGGGGGCATTTTGTTCATTCCTCGCACCAATAATTCGTGTTGAAGTCGATAAAATGATGAATAGCAATACCGCAGGTATCGTGACGTTAGCGGTGATCACCGTCGGTTGTGCCATCTTAATCGCATTACTTAAAAAAAACGCCCACAACAATAACATAAAGGCTTTGTCATCCCATTAATGGCATGCTTTCTGGAAGGTGAGATATGCAAAAAATATTAAGAATCGATGAGAGCGACAACCTAATTGTTGCCTTAAAAGACCTGCAAGCAGGAGAGGCTTATCGCTGGGGAAATGAAGACGTGACCCTAGTGACAGATGTTAAAGCAAAACATAAGTTTGCGATGGAAGCGATACCTATTGATGGCATTGTTTCGATGTATGGCACCGCAGTAGGAAAAGCCACAAAGCCAATCGCAAAAGGAGAAGTTATCACCGTTGATAATATTCGCCATTACGCAGCCCCAGTTTCTTTAGAACAAGACGTACCATATGAGTGGAAAGCCCCTGATGTGTCTGCATATCAAGGGCGCACGTTTAAAGGCTATGTCCGTGAGGATGGGCGAGTGGGAACCGCAAATTACTGGCTGATCTTTCCATTAGTATTTTGTGAAAACCGCAATGTAACAAAACTTACTGATGCCTTAAATGAAGCATTAGGTTATACCAATAATAGTTTGAAAAACTTTGCATTAGATTTAACTGTGGGTGAGCAAGGGGGCGTCGCAAAACCTAAATTATTCCCACATATAGAAGGCGTGCGTTGCATTACGGTCACGAGTGGTTGCGGTGGCGCGACCTCTGACAGTAAGACCATGTGTGATGTGCTTGCTGCCTATGCGGATCACCCCAATGTCATCGGTATTACCGTCTTCAGTTTGGGCTGTGAAAAAGCACAGCGCAAAATGTTTAAAGAGTCACTCGCCGTTCGTAACCCCAATTTTGCTAAACCTGCACTTTACTTCCGCCAGCAAGAATGGAATAGCGAAGAAGAAATGATGCAAACCGCTTTGAAGCAAACTTATGAATGCATGAAGGCTGTCATACCGCAATCACGTATGGATGTTCCGTTGTCCCATTTAAAACTCGGTGTGAAATGTGGTGCTTCTGACGGTTTTTCTGGGATTTCGGGTAATCCAGCGATGGGGCTAGTCTCTGATTGGCTCGTCACGTTGGGGGGCGCATCTGGGTTAGCTGAATTCCCTGAATTGTGTGGTGCAGAAGGGGATATGGTGAAGCGATGCATCTCTTTTGAGGATAAGAAAAAATTCTTAGACTTGATGGAATGTTATGAAAAAACAGCGAATTTCTTTAATACTACGATTGCGGATAATCCGAGTCCCGGCAATGTTGCGGACGGATTAATAACCGACGCGATTAAATCGACGGGAGCGGCTAAAAAAGGTGGAACCTCACCAATTAGTGCGGTATGCGACTATGCGGAGCCAATGCCAGACAGCGGGTTATCATTAGTTTGCACGCCGGGTAATGATGTTGATGCGGTCACTGGCCTCGTTGCTGCAGGCTGCAACGTAGTTATTTTTTCGACAGGGCTCGGAACTCCCACAGGAAACCCGATTGTGCCAGTTTTAAAAATATCGACTAATAGCGCAATTGCAACACGTTTGTCAGACATGATTGATTATGATTGTGGGCCAATTATTGATGGGGTTCCATTACCGACAATAAGTAAAGGGTTATTTGAACGGGTGATTGAAACGGCAAGTGGTGACTATCAGGTCCAAGCGGATCGGCTAGAGCAGTTTGATTTCTTATTATGGAAACGTTCATTGGATTTATAATTAATATAAACCAATAAAATGTAAAAATGTTGACGGGGTGAACTCCCCGTCAACGAATCAATTCACATTATGCATTGTCACGCTTTGCTTTTTGCAGCTTTTCATAAGCTGCCAGCAAGGCTTGGTGCGCAGGAAGTGCTTTCAGTTCTTCGTCAATCGACCACAAACCATAAAAGCATGCTTCCCCAGCGATAGCAGCGGATGCCGCATCTACTGCTTCTTGCCCATACATACGTACAAATGCGTTGTAGTATTGCGCAGGGTCACGCTCTTCTTCTTGGGATAACAACAACAGGGTTTGCAAGCAACGATAATAATTTGCACGCTCAGCAGTAAATACCGAACTATTGAAGTCTTGTGTCCATTCAACCCAAGCCAGTGCTTGTTCAAGATCACCACCCGCCAGTGCTAACATGGATTTTAGCTCGCCAATACGCAGGTTACTCCACCCATTGTCTTTACCTACAGCCAAACCGAGTAATTCACGAACACGGGTAAAATCATCTAAACCGTCATCATCTAGTTGCTCGATAAGGGCAAGATAATCTTGTTTTTCCCATTGGCTATCAGGCAGGTTGATAATGGTGTCGCGTAAATAAGCGCCCATCGCGTTATTTGCGATATGTAAATCTTCTACTGGGTAAATATCAGACATACCCGGGACTAAAATACGGCAAGCGTAGACACCCAAATGGTTATAATCTGCAATATAGACTTCAGCATCTAATGTATTGAAAATACTGATAAGTGTTGCAAATTCTTCTTGAGTTGTGCCTTTAAAGCTCCAATCTGCAAAGGCATAATCGGCATCATCTTTAAACAAATCCCAGCTAATTAAACCGCTTGAATCAATAAAGTGTGTTTCAAGGTTTGTGTGTTCAGCCACTTCCTCGTCATCAAAGGTCGGCGCATTAAACACATCGAGGTCTTTTAAGCCACGGCCTTGCAGCAATTCGGTGACGGTACGCTCAAGGGCAACACCAAAGTCAGGATGAGCACCAAATGAGGCAAAACAAGTCCCGTTCTGTGGGTTAAATAATACCACACAAATTACAGGGTATTGGCCGCCCAGTGATGCGTCATAACAGAAAATTGGAAAACCTTCTTTTTCTAAGGTTTCAACGGCTTCAACTACTGCAGGGTAGCGTGCCATGACGTCAGCAGGGATAGCCGGTAAGCTAATACTTTCAGCAATGATTTTATTTTTTACAAAGCGTTCAAAGACTTCGGAAAGGCCTTGTACACGGGCTTCGTTGGCGGTATTTCCCGCAGACATTCCGTTAGAAACATATAGGTTGCCAACGATATTCATTGGAATGTACACGGTTTGGTTGTCTGATTGGCGGGTAAATGGCAGAGCGCAGATACCACGTTCTTCATTGCCGGACTGTAAGTCAATTAATTGGCTAGCGGCTAAGGCGTTGTCGGGGTCATAAAACTTAATCAAACGATTGTCTAATAACCCTTCAGGTAAACTGTCATCTTCGGTTAATGGGAACCATTTTTCATTAGGATAATGAACAAAATCCCCTTCAGCGATAGATTTACCGAGGTAAAAGTCCGCAAAGAAGTAATTCGTTGATAAACGCTCAAAATACTCACCAAGCGCTGAGGCTAATGCGGCTTTTTTGCTCGCCCCTTTACCATTAGTGAAGCAAAGCGGGCACGCTTTATCGCGAATATGTACAGACCAAACGTTGGGAACAGGGTTTAACCAAGAGGCTTCTTCAATATCAAACCCTAATTTCTTTAATTTGGTTTGAAATGCATCGATGGAATCTTCAAGAGCGGCATCTTTGCCGGGAATAAAAGTTTGGCTCATTGTCAGTCACTTGTGAATAGAGTGTTTCAAACGGCCTATGATACGGATTTTTGTCGTAAGCCTCACGCTTTTTATTTATTCATAGTTAAATCATCTTAATATTTATTATTTATCCTAAAATAATTGCATAGGTCACATCAAATCCAGCATAAATCCACATAATAACTGAAGTTTATTAATGAAAGGAAAATAGGATGAAAAACAGAAATAAAGCGCTTTTAGCGACATTGGTTTCACTGTTTGCCGTATCCGCTATCGCTCAACCTAATATTACGGTATTGGCGACAGGGGGAACGATAGCAGGTGGTGGTGATTCAGCCACATCTTCCAGTTATCAAGCGGGTAAAGTCGGGATTGATGCTTTAATTAATGCCGTGCCAGAAACCCAAAAAATTGCCAATTTAAGTGGTGAGCAGTTGGTGAATATTGGTTCACAAGATATGAATGACCAAGTCTGGCTGACACTGGCGAAAAAAATTAACCAAGATTGCGATAGAACAGATGGTTTTGTAATCACTCATGGTACTGATACTTTAGAAGAAACGGCATTTTTCCTTGATTTAACCACGCAATGTAAAAAGCCAATTGTCTTGGTTGGTGCAATGCGTCCTTCAACAGCTTTGGGCGCTGATGGTCCTTTGAACCTGTATAATGCAGTAGTTTTAGCGACGGATAAGTCTGCTGGAGAGCGTGGTGTTTTGATGGCAATGAACGATAAAGTCGTGCAAGGCCGTAATGTGATGAAAATGAGCACCACTGAAGTACAGGCATTTGATGCCGTTAATAGTGGGGCAGAAGGTTTTATTCATGATGGTAAAGTCACCTATTTCCAAGCACCACAACCACGTGGTGACAAAGCGGCATTTGATGTAAGCAAACTCGAAAAGCTCCCTGCGGTAGGTATCGTTTATAATTATGCGAATGCATCAGCAGCTCCTGTGAAAGCCTTGAGAGAAGAAGGGGTTGAAGGAATTGTAAGCGCAGGTGTGGGTAACGGTAATATGTATAAAGTGGTATTTGACGCTTTAGCAAAAGCAGCGAAAGAAGACGTGGTTGTCGTTCGTTCAAGCCGTGTACCAACAGGTTATACAACAAGAAATGCTGAAGTAGATGACAATTTATATGGTTTTGTAGCTTCAGAAAGGTTGAACCCGCAAAAAGCGCGTGTATTGCTGCAATTAGCCTTAACCCAGACTAAAGATCCCCAGCAAATTCAGGCATTATTTGAAAAATATTAATTATCAAAATAAGTGTTAATTCAATACAGCGGGGTGCAGTAGCCTGTACCCCGTTAGTTTTATTGTTGCTAAGAAATTTCATATTTATGTATGTTATTTTTCAGCATAACAACATTTATCCTAAGCATTTCACTCAATATCTGATTTTTTTTAAGACAATTAGGTCAATGTGGTGATAGAAATTAGAGAATTCTTATCAAATAGCAAAAATTAAGGTCCAAAGGGTTAATTTACAGATTTTATCTTAAGCCCCACCGAATGTGTTTCTCTTCATTATTTTTCATATTTATCAATATATTAAATTTTATTTTTAGTAAGGTCATCACCGGTGATAATGGCAGTTAATTAAAATTAATGTGCCGTTGATCATATTTTGGCAACAAAGCCTGTATCTGTGTTGATAATTCGCGTTGCAAAAAATAGGCTAAATACATCGCAAGAGGCATAACTCATTGTGAATATTTAGATTTAAATGGAAAGTTAAATCGTATTTCGGCCGAAAAATAAAATTAAAAAATATTAGAGGAATACAAGAATGGTTAATAAAAATGTCAATACTGGCAGGAAATTGCTCGTCTTAAAAATTGCAATAGCGATGCTTCCTATTGGTTACCAGCCAATTATGCATGCGGAGCAATTTCTTGAAGATTCAAAACTTACTGGTGGCCTTTACTACTGGCAACGAGATCGTTCACGTAAGGATTTAGACCCAAATAGCGATAAATATAAAAAATATGCGGATAATCTTAAACACTCAACGTTTAATGCCAGCCTAGATTTCTCATCCGGCTACTTCCAGGACATCATTGGGCTTGATTTAGCCGGTTTTACAGCTATTGAGCTATCAAATAGTGGGCCTGCTGCGCCAAATGAAATCGGCTTTAGTGATGCGAAATCACGTTGGGATGAAAAATGGACAGGGGATCGCAGTGGTGTGACTTTTTATAAGGCTGCTGCAAAATTGAAATATGGCCCTTTCTGGGGGAGAGGCGGCTATATTCAGCCAACGGGGCAAACGCTTTTAGCATCCCATTGGAGTTATATGCCTGGAACATACCGCGGATTAGAGCTGGGTGGGGTGTTTGATTTTGAGCAAAATGGTGAACTCAGCATGTCTTATATGTGGACCGACCGCTATAAAGCGCCTTGGTACCGTAGTATGTATGACTTTCGTGAAGCGGATGGTAAAACTGGGATCAGCTATTTACACTCAATTGGCTTTAAATATGACTTTAAAAACCATCTAGTCCTTGAAGGTGCATATGGGCAAGCTAAAAGTTATATGGATCAATATTTTGCCAAGGTTTCCTATGCTACTCCTGTTGTAGGCCGTGACTTACGTATGTCTTATCAATTTTATGGAGCAAAAGACAAGGTTTCAGACGGCGGAGTTAACGATGTTTATGACGGTTTAGCTTGGTTGCAAGCGATGACATTAGGTTACACCTACGATGAATTTGATTTTAAAGTTGAGGGAACCTATGTAAAAGCTAAAGGCAATCAAGGTTATTTCCTACAGCGTATGACCCCTGGCTGGGCAACATCAAATGGCCGTATGGATATTTGGTGGGATGGCCGTTCAGACTGGAATGCTAATAATGAAAAAGCAGTAATGGCAGGTGTCATGTATGATTTAAAAAATTGGGATTTAGCCGGATGGAAGGTCGGAACCTCATATATTTATGGATGGGATGC
Organism: Providencia sp. M-27; assembly: GCF_011077905.1. Classification (NCBI taxonomy): domain Bacteria; kingdom Pseudomonadati; phylum Pseudomonadota; class Gammaproteobacteria; order Enterobacterales; family Morganellaceae; genus Providencia; species Providencia sp. M-27. The sequence goes on from NZ_JAALBT010000006.1 coordinate 278,276, forward strand.
AAAACCAAGTACGAATAGCCAATATGCTCAAGATGTACGTTTGAAAGAAAGTGCATGGAACTTTGATATTTTATATACCGTACAGTCAGGTAGAGCGAAAGATACGTTGTTTAAACTGCATTTTACCAAATATGATAACCATACAGATATTCCGAGCTATGGCGGTGGTTACGGAAATATCTTCCAAGATGAAAAAGATATTAAATTTATGGTGATGATGCCATTTACTGTATTTTAAAGTATAAAACATTTTAGTCACAATGACTGCTATAGGGGAAACCATGGCAGTCATTAAAGGGTATTACCTTATATTTTTAATAATGAATAAGATATTAGCGTAAGGATAAATGCCTATATTAAAGCTTAAAAATAAGGTGAGTATTTTCACCTTATTTTTATTGTAATTATAAAGATGCATTATTTACACTTTCATTGAGTATGAAAGTGTCTTGTTTTAGTTTATCTTTTAATACGGTAACTTTTTCTGAATGATGAGCTGGGTTTTTAACTTGTGCTTGACCAGATAAAATCCCACCTTTTTTAATTGATAAACTGCTGTAATGGATCGTGCCGTGGATTTCTCCATTATTTTCAATACAAATAGTATCAGAGTGGCATTCACCTTCAATTCGCCCATTTACCACCAGTTCTTTGCAGGTGATATTTCCTGTCACTTGGCCGTTTAACATAACTTTAACCATATTATCTTTTCCAGTTATATTCCCAATGACTTTTCCGTAGATATGCACTTGCTCATTAGAGGTAATATTTCCTTCAAAAATAACGTCCCTAGAGATAATCGTATTCGATTTTTCTTCACTAATAGTTGGAGTTGATAGTGTGACTTGTTCTTCTATCTTTATGGTCACTTCAGGCTCACTACTTATCGAAGGGGGCGTTGCTGTAGGTGCGGGCTTGTTTTGTCTTTTGGTGAACATTTTACTTACCTTTTTTTGATTGAAGTATACGATCAAGAACAGTATTGATAATGCAAACGAAAATAAGGCGATAGTTAAATAGCTAAAAAACCACCCTATTAAAGTAAGAAACCAGAAGAAAAAACTTGTATTGAGAAAAAGATATGTTTTTTTCATCAGTTAATCTCTTACAAATTACTAAAGTACTCAATAAGTTTAGTCAATAAATGTAATTACACATTTAAATTGTACGTTAACGTTATGGCTACATTTGAATCATTAACTCTCTAATCTAGAGTTAAAATTATAGTAAGGTAATAAAATAATTTTATATAGTATGAAACCCTAGAAATCATCTATAATATTATTTATATACTACTTTGATATGTAAGTGTAATTCTAGATAATAGAATATATTCATCGGTGAAATAATATAAAGGTTTTGATTTGAATTGCAACTATTATAGTTTCTAGGGGAAATTTTTACTAACTAAAAATTTTAGTGATAAATAGTTAAATTTAAGTTATTCACCAGAAATTATCACTAATCGATTGAAAAAATATCGATACTTAAAATAAAAAACCCTGATAAAGTTTATTATCAGGGTTTTGGTATTTTTAACCATTACGCTTTATCAACGATGGTTGAATACTATTACTCTTTTGCTTCGTGTGCGTCAGCATTATCACGGCAATCACCGTCTGCGCAATGACCATATAGATATAAACTATGGTTAGATAGTTTAATGCCATGGCGAGCAGCGATATTTTTTTGGCGAGTTTCAATGGATTCGTCAGTAAACTCAATCACTTTTCCACAATCTAAACAGATTAAATGGTCATGGTGATGTTGCTGAGTTAACTCGAATACAGATTTACCACCCTCGAAGTTGTGACGGGTTACGATACCAGCATCATCAAATTGGTTTAACACGCGGTATACGGTTGCTAACCCGATCTCTTCACCCATATCGATCAGCTTTTTATAGAGATCTTCCGCACTGACGTGGTGGCACTCAGGCTCTTGAAGTACTTCCAAAATTTTTAATCTTGGAAGAGTGACTTTGAGTCCAGCATTTTTCAATGCTTTATTGTTGTCTGTCATGCGGGTTTGTCCTGTATCTTAAATCATAAATTTAACAATAATGAGACATTTTTAACATCAATACAGTTGTCTTCTAAACTGATTTACAATTATAGGCATGGAAAATAAAAATAGAAACCATGCATTGTCTCATTATTTTGATAATCTCTTGAGAACCTATCCTATTAGGATACCTTATCGGTTATTTTAGTTCACACCACTGGTTTAGGTGATTCATTTTGTGCAAAACAGTGGTGCAATCTATGGGTAAGGGTTCTTTATATGAACTATTAGCCTAAAATTTCAGCTAAAGACATTTCTTCAGAGATTTGTTTTACCCATGCATCAACACGTTCATCTGTTAGCTCAGGTTGACGATCTTCATCAATAGCTAAACCAATAAAGTGGTTGTCATCTGCCATGCCTTTGGATACTTCAAAGTGATAACCTTCTGTTGGCCAATGGCCAACAATAACAGCACCACGAGGTTCGATAATATCGCGGATCGTACCCATAGCATCACAGAAATATTCAGCGTAGTCTTCTTGGTCTCCACAACCAAATAAGGCGACAAGTTTACCTTCGAAATCAATTTCTTCGAGAGTAGGGAAGAAATCATCCCAATCACATTGGGCTTCACCATAATACCAAGTTGGAATACCGAGAAGTAGAATGTCAAAAGCTTCAATATCTTCTTTGCTACATTTTGCGATATCGTGAACTTCTGCTACATCTTTGCCTAATCTTTCTTGGATCATTTTGGCAATATTTTCTGTGTTACCTGTGTCACTTCCGAAGAAAATGCCTATGACTGCCATAAAGTGATTAACCTCTTGTTTTTCTAAGAGAGCTAGAGGCGATAATTTGCCTTCTAGAGCCCATTTAGAACGAAAATAGATAGAATATTACGCCTTATTCTGGCGAAAAAATGTTGCTAAGTCTGTCAAATTTGTGTGATTTATCAAGATAACGTTATTTGAGTATTGATGTATCGACATGCTCAAGTTGTGACATTAAAATTTCTTCGATCAATTCACTACGGCTTATATTTTTATCTTCAGCTAACTGATTCAATACCGCGACAGCTTCTTCGTTCAGCTTCAATTCAACCCTGCGCAATCCCTTCACTTTATCTCGTTTCAGTTGGTTGCGTTTGTTGATCCTTAATTGTTCATCCCGTGATAGCGGGCTTGTTTTAGGTCGCCCAGGCCTTCGTTCCTCAGCGAACAAATCTAGCGTAGTTCGATCTGTTTGTTCTTTTGCCATGTTTATAACTGCTAAAAGGGTGTGCCAGTAATTCAGCGCGCCATGATACCCTAGCTAATTCCCTTGTGCTATAGCTTCATCTATGATGATTTGGTTTAATTGGTTGTAAAGTGAGCACTTTTAGTAAAAAAACACCACTTGTTATAGCCGTGATGCTTTTTTATACGCGTTATTGTGTTTGTTGGTACCATAAATTGGCGTATAAGCCATTTGATTTGAGTAAGTTTTCATGTGAATTCATTTCGTGTACTTCTCCTTGGCAAATCACACATATCCTATCTGCGTGCATAATCGTATTTAACCGATGCGCAATACTAATAACGGTTCTTCCTTGAGTAATTAATGGCATGTTTTCCATAATGGCGGCTTCTGATTCATAATCGAGTGCGGAAGTAGCTTCATCGAGAATTAAAATATCGGGTTCGGTGAGCAAAGCACGTGCAAGCGCAATTCGTTGACGTTGACCGCCTGAAAGGTTTAAGCCTTTTTCTGATAAGGGGTAACTAAAATTATCAGGTAATGACATTATAAAGTCATAAGCGCCAGCTAATTTTGCTGCGTGAATAACTTGTTCATCAGTCGCTTGTGGATGACTTAATCGAATGTTATCAGCGATAGAGCCGACGAATAAGGTACTTTCTTGTAATACGACGCTCATTTTTCGGCGTAATGAAACGGTATCTGCAACCGCGAGATCCATACCATCAACAATAACTTGCCCGTGCTGTGGGACATAAAGTCGTTGTAATAACTTTGTTAGGGTACTTTTCCCGGAACCTGAAGGGCCGGTAATGCCAATAAATTCACCTGCATTAACCGTTAATGACAAATTATTGAGAACTTCGGGCGTATCAGGTTGATAACGAAAGCGAATATTTTGAAACTCGATTTTTCCGTGAATATTTGACGTATTTGCAATCCCCTTACGTTCATTTTCTACGGGCTCATCAAGAATATCTCCCACTCGACGTAATGAAATGATGGTGTGTTGGAAATCTTGCCAAACTTGGGCAAACCGCAACACAGGCTGTGTAACATGCGCACTTAGCATATTAAATGCCACTAATTCGCCAGGCGAAATCCCACCATTTAGCACCTCTTTGACACCAACCCACAAAAGGATTGCGGTAGTTATTTTGCTCACGAATGTCATTAATTGAGAGGCCACCTCACTGCGCATTGAAACTTTAAAGCTTTGAGTTAGCTGTTTACTAAATATTTTTTTCCAGCGTTGGTTAAAGTACTTCTCTGTTGCTGTCGTTTTTATGGTTTCAATCCCAGTAATACTTTCAGTAAGAAATGTGAGACCATTTTCATCGGCTTGATAGGATTTTTCAGTTTGCTGGCGAATAATTGGGCCTAGGATCATCCATAAAACAAAGAATACCCCCATAGAGCCTAATAAAATCCAAGTCATCAAACTACTGTAGGAAAATAAAACCGCGACAAAAAGAATGACAAAGATAAAGTCTATAAATAGCATCAGAGTTGAACCCGTTAAGAATTGCCTTATATGGGCTAATTCACGGATCCTTGCGATAATTTTACCGGTTGGTCTTAGCTTAAAATAATTTAGAGGTAAGGCCATTAAATGGCGATAAATTTTGCCTGATAATTCAGCGCTGATCTGGCTGCTACTATGACTAAAAATTTTATTACGAATAAAGCCATATATCGGCTCTGCAATAGCAATGGCAAAAATTGCCAATGCAATGACATGCAAATTTGAGAGACTGCGTCCAACTAACACTTTGTCGATTAAATTTTGAAATAATAAAGGGCTAATTAAGGCAAAAAGCTGAATAATGGCAGAGAGAATAAAAATATTTCGTAATTTAACGTGTTGGCGCAAAATAGAGGGAATAAACCAACTAAAGCCAAAGGCTTTTTTTTGCTCGGGCTCTAATTGTTCTTTAATGAGTAATACGTCAAATTCAGTTTCTGGAAGTACAGTAGAGTTATGAATGGGTTCCCGTTCGTCATCGGAGGGGTTTATGAGTACCAGTTCATTTTCTTGGCTAATAACTTGCCAAAAACCCGCTACATAGATTAAAGCAGGTAAAGGCAGCGTGCTTAATTGTGTATATTGCGCGGTAATAAGCTCGGTTTCATACCCTAATGTATGTGCGCATTCTCTAATTTCTCACTCAGTAGGGGATAAAGCTTGCATACCAATTGCATGCCTGAGTTGATCAGATGAAACATTGTTTTGGTAATATTTAGCCACCCAAACTAAAGCATCCAAGCCATGATTATTTAATTGTTCCATCGATTATTTCTCTCTCATCGCGTTTGAGGTGTATTCATTGATAGGGCTGAGCAAGTAATCAATAATGCGACGTTTATCCGTTTTTATTTCAGCTACAATGGATAAACCGGGAGTCAGTTCAATGGACTCACCATCGACGAGTAGTTCTTTTTGATTAAGACCGATTTGTCCTAAGAATACTAATCCAAGGTTTTCATCGAGAGTACTGTCACGAGATATGGAAATCACTTCACCTTCAACCGTGCCATAACGAGTGTAAGGGAAAGCATCTATTTTCACTTCTGCTCTCAACCCTTCATGGATGAACCCAATATCTTTGTTCAAGATTTTAATTTCAGCTAATTGAACATGATTATTAGGAACTACCGCCATTAACTGCTGTGCCGGTTGTAGCACAGCCCCTAAAGTATGTGTAGCAAGCTGCTGAATAGTGCCATCAACGGGAGCTCGTATAATCTCTAATTGATTCCTCTCTTTATTTTTTAATAATTCTTGTTCAAGAGAAACTCGCTTAAAGTCGGCTTGTTTGTATTTTTCATCCCACTCTTGGTTTTTTTGTGCTTTCATTCTGCCCATCTTTTCATTTAAGGCGTGATGCTGGCTTTTTAGAATTGATAACTCAGATAATTTGGTGACTTTTTCTTTTTTAGCGATTAATAGTTCCCGCTCTTGTTCTAAAAACTCTTTCTGGCTGATTAACTGCTTTTCTGTTAACGAATGGTGTGCATCAAGGCGCTTTTTGATGTTCACAATGAGGGAGTTGATGGTTAGTAATTCATCTTTTCTAGCTTGTTGATTAACAATATTTAATTGAATTTCATTGTTAAGTTCATTAATTAATGAATCAAATTCTATTTTTTGTGTTTGAAAGCTAGCCCGCGCATTGTTCTGTTCTGTTTCAGTTAATTGACTAAATAAAGGTAATTGTTCAAGGGGCTGTTGTGAAATCAATGATTGATAAATTAGTATTTCAGATACATGGAAGTTATGTTGATAATTTAAACTTAGGATATCTTGGTCAACGCCGAGCACATTGACAGTAATTAAAGGATCCCCTTGTTTTACTACTTGCCCATCAGTAACATGAATATGTTCTAAACGGCTTAATTCAAACGCTTGAATTAACTGTGTTCGTCCCGAAACAATCAGTTTCCCCTGAGTCGTTGCTTGAATATCCAATTTGCCAAAAAATGACCAAGTCACGGCAAGAAAAACGCCTATACCAATAGAAATAGCGACATATAGAGCCAAATAAGACGGTGGTGTCTTTAATATTGCCAAGTGTGAAGGCAAAAAGCTGTTATAACGGTTTTTATCTAATCGATGTTTCATTTTACGTCCATGTCTGATTTCAGAGACTGTTGTAGAGTCCACAAGTGTTTATAAAAATCACCTTGTTTGTAGCGCGGCGAAATATTTTGCATAAATAAGTAATCAATTCCGCATTATATAGACTCGGTTAAATTGCTGATTTTGCACTATGCAAAATTGATCACTA
>NZ_JAALBT010000069.1:0-707 GCF_011077905.1 Providencia sp. M-27
TTTGTCATGGCTGCCGGGTTTATTGCAGATACGGCGAGCTTGCCGCTGATTGTTTCGAACCTCGTGAATATCGTTTCTGCGGACTTCTTTAATATTGGATTTACTGAATATGCATTGATTATGGTCCCAGTGGATATTGCAGCAATTATTGCAACATTAGCGATGCTGCATTGGTTTTTCCGCAAAGATATCCCTAAACAATATGATGTTACCAAACTGAGTGAACCGACTTTAGCCATTAAGGACATGACAACGTTTAAAGCAGGTTGGCTGGTATTGGTACTGCTACTTATTGGTTTCTTTTTCTTAGAACCATTAGGTATTCCAGTGAGTGCAATTGCGGCTATTGGCTCCTTAATTCTTTGGGGGATTGCAGCCAGAGGCCATACGATTAACACCAAAAAAGTATTACGTGGCGCACCGTGGCAAATCGTCATTTTCTCTTTAGGTATGTACTTGGTTGTTTATGGTTTAAGAAATGCAGGGTTAACCGATTATCTTTCTGAAACGCTCAATTATCTTGCAGACAAAGGGTTATGGGTAGCAACAATTGGTACGGGATTTATAACTGCATTTTTATCCTCAATAATGAATAATATGCCAACGGTATTAATTGGTGCTTTATCCATTGAAGGGAGTGAAGCGTCAGGGCTAATTCAACAAGCAATGGTTTATGCCAATGTGATTGGTGCCGATTTGGGGCCTAA
>NZ_JAALBT010000070.1:0-691 GCF_011077905.1 Providencia sp. M-27
CATCTAAAACATCCATTCATCACACCAATACAACCAGTTATCCTCCATTACCCCCTCCTAACTCCTGCCCATCACCAGCAGCCGCCGTCCCATCTCAACAAGTGAGTTGTTACTTACTACTTTGTATCTAAAACATCCATTCATCACGCCAATACAAACGCTTTTCTTCCATTGCTCCTCCTAGCTCCCGTCACCCCACCACCATCACCAGCAACCACAGTCCCACCTCAACAAGTGAGTTGTTACTTACTACTTTGTATCTAAAACATCCATTCATCACGCCAATACAAACGCTTTTCTTCCATTGCTCCTCCTAGCTCCCGTCACCCCACGAACATCACCGGCAGTCACAGTCCCACCTCAACAAGTGAGTTGTTACTTACTACTTTGTATCTAAAACATCCATTCATCACGCCAATACAAACGCTTTTCTTCCATTGCTCCTCCTAACTCCCGTCAACCCATCACCATCAACAGCAACCACTATCCCCTTCAACATGTGAGCTGTTACACACTACTTTATATCCAAAATTTTCATTCACAGAGCCAATGCCACTAAGAGTCACCTACCGATTGCCTAACCTAACTCTCTTAACTCTTTTTACCCCACAGCCATCACTTATATCTCCGCGTGCTCTTCAACAAGTGAGTTGTTACTTACTACTTTGGCTCAAGTGATTACATTCTCTGG
>NZ_JAALBT010000071.1:0-655 GCF_011077905.1 Providencia sp. M-27
TAACTCTTTTTACCCCACAGCCATCACTTATATCTCCGCGTGCTCTTCAACAAGTGAGTTGTTACTTACTACTTTGGCTCAAGTGATTACATTCTCTGGGGTAATAAATAATTATCAAATCACTATACCCATTTGATTTTATTGACTTACCTGCACTTAATTAAAAAATACGTGAGCTGTTACTTACTACTTTGACTCAAGTGATGTCATTCATCACCATGATGAACAAGCACCCAATCCATAATACTCACGTGACATTCTTAAAATTCTCTTTTCCACAAAATAATCTGTGAGCTGTTACTCACTACTTTAGTTCCAACAATTCTATTCACCACACTCATCGGTAAAGATGTATTAATGGCTCACCATAGGCCAAAGAGATAAAAAGGGGAGGAATAGCGTGAGAAATACAGTAATAAAGAAATAAAAAAGAAAAAAAAGAAAAAAAAGAAAAAAAAGAAAAAACATAAGATAGTTAGCATGTTAGCACAATACCGGGGATATCCCCTATCCCCAAACGCAAAAAAGCCACCCAATGGGTGGCTTCTTCACTAATTTAATGTCTGGCAGTTCCCTACTCTCACATGGGGAGACCCCACACTACCATCGGCGCTACGGCGTTTCACTGCTGAGTTCGGCATGGGGTCAGGTGGGA
>NZ_JAALBT010000072.1:0-642 GCF_011077905.1 Providencia sp. M-27
TACGGCGCACTCGCATTCGCTACCGCTTTATTCACATCTCCACTGATAAGCCCTTGAATCAAAGCGGTGCCTGACTCGACTATACGGCGATTATCCCCTCCGACACCCCATTCAGATTTGTTAACTTGAGCTTGAATAGCATCTTCTCTTTCCTTGCCACTCAACTCAGGGTGCTCTCTATCTACATCCTTCGTAGCTTTAATCGTCTCATTCGTCACCGCAATATCAGTAATCTGCTTACCTAATTCGCCCACTAACTGCGTTTTTTCTATCCGTTTTTGCTCTTTTTCTTTGTCAAAAATGGTGTTCAGCTTCTCATGGGCATTATCTGTATCACGGCTTAACTCGTTGATATCTTGTTTCTGATTATCCTTATCTCGAATTGTAATCTCGCCTTCTGACACCGCTGAGTGTGTCGTATTGCTGTCTTTCCCTTTGTTATTCACATTAGTCAGCAAGGAGCCTGCGGCATTACCCGCAAGCTGGTCTGCAAATGGAGAGCCCCCTGTGCTAAAGCCGCCACTTTGGCTATCCACCTTGTATTCAGCTTTATTTTTGATATCCCCAAAGCCCAGCGTGCCCGTATCCAACTTGTTCTTTTCAGCGTCCGCAGTGCTGCTAATCACCGCCCCATCGAGTTGC
>NZ_JAALBT010000073.1:0-627 GCF_011077905.1 Providencia sp. M-27
CGGGTCGTCATGAATACCAAACTTATCAACCAACGTTGCAGTGGCTTCATTCATCCCCTTAATTTCAATATCAATGCCTTCACGTCGAAACTTAATCACCACTTTATCTAACGCGCTGACGGAAGTGATATCCCAAAAATGAGCATGATTCACATCGATAATCGCTTTATCAATGTCTTCTTTAAAATCAAAGGCATTAACAAAGCGTTCCGATGTGGCAAAGAAAATTTGTCCCCGAACTTCATAATGACGTACCTTTCTGTCTAGTCTTGATGTAACTGTCATGTATCTCGCGACTTTATTGGCAAAATTAAGCGCTGCGATGAGCACCCCGACAAGTACCCCGTAAGCCAGATTATGGGTCCAAACGACAACAATGACGGTGGCTATCATAACGATGCTGGTTGATAGCGGATGGACTCGTATATCGGCAAGGGATTGCCAAGAAAAGGTTCCAATTGACACCATAATCATCACAGCAACTAACGCCGCCATAGGGATTTTTGATACCCAATCATTAAGAAAAACCACCATTAGCAATAAAACAACACCCGCAACCAGTGTCGATAATCGACCTCGGCCACCCGATTTTATATTGATAATGGATTGACCGATCATCGCACATCC
>NZ_JAALBT010000074.1:0-591 GCF_011077905.1 Providencia sp. M-27
GGCACTGTTGCAAATAGTCGGTGGTGATAAACTTATCATCCCCTTTTGCTGATGGAGCTGCACATGAACCCATTCAAAGGCCGGCATTTTCAGCGTGACATCATTCTGTGGGCCGTACGCTGGTACTGCAAATACGGCATCAGTTACCGTGAGCTGCAGGAGATGCTGGCTGAACGCGGAGTGAATGTCGATCACTCCACGATTTACCGCTGGGTTCAGCGTTATGCGCCTGAAATGGAAAAACGGCTGCGCTGGTACTGGCGTAACCCTTCCGATCTTTGCCCGTGGCACATGGATGAAACCTACGTGAAGGTCAATGGCCGCTGGGCGTATCTGTACCGGGCCGTCGACAGCCGGGGCCGCACTGTCGATTTTTATCTCTCCTCCCGTCGTAACAGCAAAGCTGCATACCGGTTTCTGGGTAAAATCCTCAACAACGTGAAGAAGTGGCAGATCCCGCGATTCATCAACACGGATAAAGCGCCCGCCTATGGTCGCGCGCTTGCTCTGCTCAAACGCGAAGGCCGGTGCCCGTCTGACGTTGAACACCGACAGATTAAGTACCGGAACAACGTGATTGAATGCGATCAT
>NZ_JAALBT010000075.1:0-562 GCF_011077905.1 Providencia sp. M-27
CATGTAAAACTAAACTCATTAGCATGTGAGTATGAATTATAATTCATTGTAATAACTAATTTTTTTGGATTAGGATCCAGTACTGATAGTACTCGAAGATGAGTAACCAGTACTGAAAGGTTAGGTGCTAATATAGTACCTAACCTTTATTTTCAATGTGTTATGTGAATATTCGCGTGCTGATGGTAAAAACTTAGCTATGTTGGAACAACATGGCTAAGTTCGGTCAATTGCTTCTTTCATCAGAAAAATAGGCTCTTTCCCTCTGTATACGCTATCAGTCATAGTACTACTACTGTGACCAAGTATGCTAAACCTTATATGGTCGGGAAGGTCTGATATATCTCTTAGCCTATCACTCATAGCGTATCGATAGTCATGTGGGCTATGCTTTTCATCTATTTTTTTAAATAGGTTTGCTACAGCATTAGATACTGGATTATGAACAGCCCATGGAAATACTGGCTTCTCATCCATAATTCCGCTTTGAAGTAAATTTTTATGAATTGGTATAGTTCTTATACTACTTGAATTTTTAATCCTCTTACCATCCCTATCATTA
>NZ_JAALBT010000076.1:0-562 GCF_011077905.1 Providencia sp. M-27
AAGTTGAGATTTTTGAGAGACTCTCACATTGTTTAAGCGATAAACAATGTGCGTTGTTTTCAATTTTCAGCTTGTTCCAGATTGTTAAAGAGCATAATTATTCGCAATAGACTAGTTGACTAATCTATTCTGAATAATCAGAAAAATTTATGGTGGAGCTAAGCGGGATCGAACCGCTGACCTCCTGCGTGCAAGGCAGGCGCTCTCCCAGCTGAGCTATAGCCCCATAAAGGTATTTTTCGGTATCGATGAATCTCTTTATAAGATTTTCTTATTCGAGGTCTTTTTTCTTAGGCAAGGCGTGGATTAGCGAAGTTTACTTTTGGGTAAACGAGCTGAGCCATAACGCAGCATAAGAGAAAAGTGGTAGGCCTGAGTGGACTTGAACCACCGACCTCACCCTTATCAGGGGTGCGCTCTAACCACCTGAGCTACAAGCCTATCGATACCGCTACTCTATTTCATCAGACAATCTGTGTGAGCACTTCACAAAAACACTTCAATGGTAAGGAGGTGATCCAACCGCAGGTTCCCCTACGGTTACCTTGTTACGACTTCACCC
>NZ_JAALBT010000077.1:0-535 GCF_011077905.1 Providencia sp. M-27
ATGTGCGAACTCGATATTTTACACGACTCTCTTTACCAATTCTGCCCCGAATTACACTTAAAACGACTCAACAGCTTAACGTTGGCTTGCCACGCATTACTTGACTGTAAAACTCTCACTCTTACCGAACTTGGCCGTAACCTGCCAACCAAAGCGAGAACAAAACATAACATCAAACGAATCGACCGATTGTTAGGTAATCGTCACCTCCACAAAGAGCGACTCGCTGTATACCGTTGGCATGCTAGCTTTATCTGTTCGGGCAATACGATGCCCATTGTACTTGTTGACTGGTCTGATATCCGTGAGCAAAAACGGCTTATGGTATTGCGAGCTTCAGTCGCACTACACGGTCGTTCTGTTACTCTTTATGAGAAAGCGTTCCCGCTTTCAGAGCAATGTTCAAAGAAAGCTCATGACCAATTTCTAGCCGACCTTGCGAGCATTCTACCGAGTAACACCATACCGCTCATTGTCAGTGATGCTGGCTTTAAAGTGCCATGGTATAAATCCGTTAAGAAGCTGGGTTGGTACT
>NZ_JAALBT010000078.1:0-446 GCF_011077905.1 Providencia sp. M-27
ATGTATGGTTTATTTGCCTTAGAAACTCAAAATGAAAGCCTTATCGTTGGAGCAAAAGCTCAGTTGGGAGTTATATAATTTAAAAATATGATTGCTGAGAACTGCCTTGTTTTGAAACTTGGTTGGCTTTAATTAGTTTTTAGTATTCTTTATAGAAAATGCCTCGATCAAGGGGCATTTCTAACAATCATTTAACATAAAATTTCTTATGTGAAGTAACCTGAATGCAGCGGTGCCCCATTGGGGGCGCGTTGAGATAAGCCTCTTTTAGATAACTTTAGCAACTCGATAGACAGTTGCAACTCCACAATTCACTGCTTTGGCAATTTCTTCCTTAGTCATATTGCCGGCACTGTTGCAAATAGTCGGTGGTGATAAACTTATCATCCCCTTTTGCTGATGGAGCTGCACATGAACCCATTCAAAGGCCGGCATTTTCAGCGTGA